>CAKKQL010000195.1 GCA_919902095.1 Acidiferrobacterales bacterium | reverse complement strand
TTTCCATGAAATTGATTATCGCGATCATCCAGCCCTACAGGCTTGAAGAGGTCAAGAAAGCCTTGTACGCGGCGGATGTCAATCTGATCACAGTCAGTGAGGTCCTGGGGCACGGCCGTCAGGTCGGCGTCGACGAGTTCTACCGCGGCGTCAAGGAAACGGGGAATCTCTTGCGCAAGATACGCCTGGAGATCGCCGTCAACGACAACTTCGTTGAGCCTACCATCAACGCCATCATCAAGGGGGCGCGGACCGACAAAATCGGCGACGGGAAGATCTTCGTCCTCGATCTGCCGCGCTGCGTCCGCATCCGTACCGGCGAAGAAGGCCCGAAGGCCATTGGCTAAGACGTTTTGAGTCGAAGGTCATAAGGCCCGCGAGAGGAATGTCATCATACATCTTTCTTGCGGGCCTTTCTTTTTTCGGTATAATGCAACCTATGCACAGGAATTTTTTTGTATTCATTTTATTATTATCAATGGTCGGCTGCGGCCGGGTGGCGCCTCTCAAGAAATTCTCTGAATCCCGCGAAATGTTTGGCAGCATTGTGCGCTTTGATGTTTGTTACGCCCCCGGTCAGGAACAAGCCCTTGAGCAAACGGCCGCTGAGATCTGGCTGCGCTTCGAGGACATCCATGGCCGGTTAAGCGTGTATGACCCCGCCAGCGACTTAAACCGCATCAATCATTCTTTTCCCGACGCCGTGACGGTCGGCGCGGACACCTGGACGCTCATCAGCGACGCCGTTTACTATCATCAGCTTTCCGGCGGGGAATTCGATATTACGATCTATCCTTTGTTGAGATTATGGAAAGAAAGCGAAAAAGGCGGGACTTTGCCGACGGCTGAACAAATCCGCTCGGTCCAACAGTTGATGGGGGCGGATAAGTTTGAACTCCTTAAGAATAATCGGGTGCGGGTGCTCAATCCGGGGGCGCAGCTGACGATCGACAGCATTGCCGATGGATATGCCGGCGATGAAGCGGCCAGAATTTTACGCGCGCACGGATTTGCCAATTTTTTGGTGGACACAACGGGCGAGCTTTACGCCGGCGGACGTAGTTGCGAGGGCCGGGCGTGGCGCCTCGGCGTCAAGGATCCGCGCGATCCGTTCGGCGCGGCGATGATCAACGTGCTGGCCTTGCGGGACATGGCGGTGACCACCTCCGGCAATTACGAACATTTTTATACGATCGGCGGAAAAAGGTACTCGCACGTGATCAGCCCCAAGTCTGGCTTCCCTCGCGAGGACATCGTCAGCGCCACCGTGATCGCTCCCAATGCGGAAATTTCGGATTTTCTTTCCACGGCACTGTGTTTGCTGAATCCCCGCAAAGGCGCCGCCCTGGTCGACGCCCTCGGTGAGGGCTATGCCAGCATGGTCCTGGCCGATGACGGCAGCGGCCGGTCCACCACGACGGAAAGCCGCCGCTATCGCCGGTACCTGCGACGCCAGCCGTAATTGCCGCGCCTTTGACCGCATCGGGTAAAATGTATTGCCCGACGTCAGCGAATACGTTATAATCCCGCCATACTCTGCGAAAGGCCATCATGAAATTTTACGCCGATTGTCATCTGCACTCCTATTATTCCCGCGCGACGAGCAAACAACTTGATCTGGAACATCTTTTTTACTGGGCGCAATTGAAAGGCCTTCAGGTCGTCGGCAGTGGCGACTTTGTGCATCCTTCCTGGCTGAAGGAACTTCAAGAAAAACTTGAACCCGCTCCCGATGGGGAGGGGCTATTTCGCTTGAAGTCTGTTTATGCCAAACCAATGCAAGCCCAGGTTCCGGCTTCTTGCCGCGGCGAGGTGCGGTTCATGCTCACCGTCGAGATCTCCAGTATTTATAAAAGGTTGGACAAAGTCCGCAAGGTCCATAACGTTGTTTTTGTCCCATCTTTTAAGGCGGCGGAGAAATTACAGGCCCGGCTGGAGGCGATCGGCAATATCAGGTCCGACGGCCGGCCGATCCTCGGCCTGGATTCACGGGACCTTTTGGAGATTGTTCTGGAAACTGATCCTTTGGCGTATCTGGTCCCCGCGCATATCTGGACGCCGTGGTTTGCCGTTCTGGGTTCCGCCAGCGGTTTTGACCGCGTGGAGGACTGTTTCGCCGACCTGACCAAACATATTTTTGCCGTCGAGACGGGGCTTTCGTCGGACCCTTTGATGAACTGGCGGTTGAAACAACTGGACCCGTTCGTGCTTGTCTCGAATTCCGACGCGCACTCGCCCGCCAAGCTCGGCCGCGAGGCCACGGTTTATGACACAGAATTTTCATATCCGGCAATTTACCGCGCGCTCTCCGACCCTAAAGACAAGGGATTGCTCGGGACCGTTGAATTCTTTCCTGAAGAGGGCAAGTATCATTATGACGGACATCGCGCCTGCAAGACGCGCCTTCATCCTCGGGAGACCCAAAAGCATAAAGGACTTTGTCCCGTGTGCGGCAAGCCGGTCACCGTCGGTGTTATGGCGCGCATCGAGCAATTGGCCGACCGCCCCGAGGGCGAGAAACCGCCGCGCTGGCGGCCGTATTTCAATCTGATCCCTTTGCCGGAGGTGATCGCCGAGGTAAAAGGAGTGAGCGGCACCGAGACCAAAAGCGTGCAGGAGCTGTATCATCGCCTGCTGGCGCAATTGGGCAACGAACTTTTCATTCTTCAGGACGCTTCCTTAAAACAGATCGAAGCGGCGGGCGGCGACCTTCTCGCGCGCGGGATCAGTTGTATGCGCGAAGGCAAGGTGGATATCGCCGCGGGCTATGACGGCGAATACGGGACGATCCATCTTTTCTCCGATGAAGACCGTCAGAAAAAAGAAGGCCAGCTGACCATTTTTTCCGCCGGAGGCGGATCCGCCTTTGGCGGACGTACTTCGCAATGACCGATGGATCCATGTCTCTCAATGATTCTCAATTACGGGCGGTTACTCACGATGTGGGACACCTGCTGATCGTCGCAGGGCCCGGCACCGGCAAGACGCACACGCTTACCTTTCGCATCGCGCGCATTAGCCAACAGCTTAAATCCGGTCAGCGCGCGCTGGCCATCACCTTCACCCACAAGGCCGCTGAAGAGCTTAAAGAACGTCTGGTAAAATACTTCCCGGATGTTCAGGAAAAAGTTTTTGCCGGCACCTTTCACGGTTTTTGTCTTTCCTGTCTGCGCGAACATATCCAGGATACGGACTTTCCCGGGGGATCGAACATCGCCACCGCCCATGACTTGGAAAAGCTGGCCGGAGAGCTTTGGCCGGATGTGCCCAAGCGGCAGCTCAAAAAGAAACTTCACGCGGTCATGGAGCGCAAGACACGCGGCAGCGGCGGAGAAATTTCCGGCGAGGTCGCGGCCTACAACGCGATCCTGAAAGCCAACGCGCTTCTGGATTATGACGACCTGTTGCTGGAGGCGGGAAAGCTTCTATCCCGCGCGCGGAAAACGGAATTCACGCACGTGTTCGTCGATGAATATCAGGACATTAACGCTCTTCAGCACGCGTTGTTGAAAGAATTTGTCCGTCTCGGCGCCACTTTGACGGCGATCGGCGACCCGCACCAGGCGATCTATAGTTTCCGCGGGGCGGATGTTTCGTTTTTCGAACGTTTTGCCGAAGATTTCAAAGGCGCCACGATCTTATCCCTGTCGGGCAACTACCGTTCGGCGCCGAATCTTTTGAAGGCGTCGGGCCAGATCGTCACGCGCGAAACACCTTTAATTTGCGCGGTCACAGCAGACATTTACCAGCAGGGGCAACTGACCGTTTATGAGGCCCTAACGGATAAAGCCGAAGCTGAATATGTGGTACATCAAATCGAAAAGATGGTCGGTGGGACAAGCATGTTCTCGCAGGACAGCGGCCGGGTTACAACGGCTCCGTTGGCTCAGCGCAGCTTTAAAGATATCGCGGTTTTATACCGCTTGAATGCCCAAAAAATTGTTTTGGAAGCGGCCCTGGAGCGTCACGGGATTCCCTATCAGACCTCCGATGACCGGCCGTTTATGGAACTCGCGCCGGTCCCTGAACTGGTCGCGCTTTTAAAAGATCTCCGGAGCTCCGGCACTTTAAGCGATGCGATGGAGAAGTTACCCAAAACGACCGCTGGAGAAAAGATTTTCAAAGATAGCCGTCCCGCCTGGAGAAAGAATGTCGAACGGTTCGTCCGCATGGCTAAAAGGTTCGATCACCTCGCGGAATTCCTCGATTATCTGGCGCTTCAACAGCCTGAAGATGCTATCGAGCGCCGGGCGGAGAACGTCCATTTGTTGACGCTTCATGCCGCCAAAGGGTTGGAATTCCCGGTTGTTTTTATCATCGGCTGCGAGCAGAATCTTTTGCCGCTTTCCATCGAGAATATGGTTTCCGATTCCGAAGAAGAACGGCGTTTGTTCTATGTTGGAATGACGCGGGCCAAAGAGGTTTTATATTTAACCCACGCCCGGCGCCGTCGTCTTTTCGGCCAATGGCTGACCAACCCGCCGTCGCCTTACTTAAACGACATCGCGCACCAGCTCAAAGAATACGACCCGGCGCAACCGCTACGCCGGCGCAAAGACAAGCCGGAATCCAGCCAGCTGGAATTTTTTAAGATCCCCTAAAGTGAATATTCCCGCTGTTTTATCTTCGAATTTGCCAAAAATCCGTTGCTATTGACGGAGGAAGTTCTATAATGACTTTTATCCGAATTTTTTAGTCGAAAAATGGTGGCTTATCTTAAGGTAAAGGACGAATTTCCCCATGATCCCCCTAAAAATCCTTTTGGTTGAGAACGACAAGGAGCTTGTCCGTTCAACCGTTGACCTTCTTCAGTCGCGTAACTACGCCGTTGATGTCGCCTACAGCGGTGCCGACGCGCTGCAAAGACTGCATCACGCGCCGCATCTGGTCCTTATCGATTACG
>CAKKQL010000194.1 GCA_919902095.1 Acidiferrobacterales bacterium | reverse complement strand
GCCCCAGTGTGGACATGCGCGTGGACACGCCGCGTACCAACCTGGACGACCCCGGTGTCGGTTTGCGCGACAACGGCCGCCGCGTGCTCACCTATGCCGATCTGCACACGATCGGTGGGCCGCTGGACAAACGCGGACCCGAGCGGGAGATCGAGCTGCACCTCACCGGCAACATGGAGCGCTACACCTGGTCGCTCGACGGCCTGGAGTTCGGCCAGTCCACGCCCGTGCACTTCCGCTACGGTGAGCAACTGCGCGTGATTCTGGTCAACGACACGATGATGACCCATCCCATGCACATGCACGGCATGTGGAGCGAGCTGGAAAGCCCCGACGGGAAATTTCAGGCGCGCAAGCACGTCATCAGCGTGCAGCCGGCGCAGCGCATCAGCTTCGTCGTCCCGGTCGATGCCATGGGTCGTTGGGCGTGGCATTGCCACCTGTTTTTGCACATGCATGCGGGCATGTTCCGCGAAATTGTCGTCGCCTGAGTGGCGCAATCGAATAACGGAGAAAGCAACGATGATGAACAAACGAATGGTCGCGATCGCCTTCGCCGCGATGGCAATCGGTTTGTCGCCCGCCTGGGCGCAAGACTCGGCGGCGCCGGCGAAGAGGACCGGCGAGACGGAGGCGATGCCGGGCATGGACCACGGCAAGATGGGCCACGGCGGCGCGTCGCCGCCGGAAGCGGCCGCCAAGAGCGACACGGGTGCAGGCGGTGGCATGGACCACGGGTCCATGCAGGGCGGCTCGCCGCCACCCGACGCCCGCGACCCGCACGCCTATTCGGGGGGCTACGACTTCGGCCCGATCCCGCGGCCACGGATGGGGGATGAGGATAATTATCGCTCGCTTCTGGTCGATCGGCTCGAAAGCGTGCGCACGCGCGACAATACCTACACGTCATATGACTTGCTGGCCTGGTTCGGCCGGGATTACGACCGTGTGTGGTTCAAGGCCGATGGCGAGGTGGACGGCGGCAAGTTTCAGGATGCGCGCACCGAGTTGCTCTGGGGGCATGCGGTGGCCGCCTACTGGGACACGCAACTGGGCGTGCGCTACGACAGCGGCCTCAAGCCCGACCGGCGCTGGCTGGCCGTCGGCTTCCAGGGGCTGGCGCCGTACTGGTTCGAGATTGAAGCCACCGCCTATGTCGGCGAACAGGGGCGCACCGCGTTTCGGTTCGAGGCGGAATACGAACTGCTGCTGACGCAGAAGCTCATCCTGCAACCGCGCATCGAGGCGAATTTCTACGGCAAAAGCGACGCCGCGCGCGAGCTGGGTTCGGGCTTGTCCGATGCTGTGACGGGTGTGCGCCTGCGCTACGAGATTCGGCGCGAGTTCGCTCCCTATGTCGGCATCGAGTGGGCGGGCAAGTACGGCGGCACCGCCGACCACGCGCGCGCCGCCGGCGAGCGCACCCGCAAGGCGCAACTCGTCGCGGGGCTGCGTTTCTGGTTCTGAGCTTTGCGGCATCCCCTTCGGGACGGCGCCCGCGCGTGCGGGCGTCGTGTTCCGGCAGGGCCTATGGACAATGGGCGGGGACATTTTCCTAAATCAATCTTTTTCAAAGAGGGTATTAATTATGATGAAACACCAAAGAGGCGACGCCGGGGTCGGCATGCTGGCGATCGTGGCAGTCATGATGCTCGGCTACTGGCTCTTTTCGAGTCATGACGGCGGGCGCGGAGACGGAGGCCATCATCACATGATGGGGGGACATGGCGGGGCGCATGAGGAGCAATCCAGGCCGGAGAAAACCGGATCCGATAAGGCGCAAACGGCCGACGACCTCTCGACCGGTCATTAGGGAGGATCATCTCGCTGTGGAGGCCACGGCGGGTGAGATGTGCTGGCGCCCTCTACGCACCAGTCGGTGCAGGTAGAGGCAATGATTCAACTCAATGAGAGACAAAAACATGATCGAGATTATTCCGAACATTGGTATCGAACGGTTTGGCAAGTTCGGGGCAATGGCCGATTATGCGCGCGCCGCCGGTGAAGACACCAAAGAAACGCGACTCGTCGCCGGGGTGCGTTTCTGGTTCTGAGTCTTCGGCTTCTCCGTACGTTTTGGAGCACGATGCGGGCTCAACTTTCAAGTTTTTCAACCCAACCAAAGAGGTCTATATGAAAAAGTCACTTTCGATTCTGATTCTGAGCGCATTGCCCGCCCTGGCATTGGCAAGCGGCGATCATGCGGGCGGCCATGACATGCGTGGCGACAAGACGCAAATGTCTCATGACATGGAAGGCATGTCCCACGTGGGACACGATGGCGCCGTGGGGAAACCCGGCGATCCGGCCAAGGTTACCCGCACCATCGAGGTCACGATGGGTGACGACATGCGATTCACCCCGAGCCTGATCAAAGTTAAGGCGGGCGAGACGGTGCGCTTCTTCATGCGCAATACCGGCAAGACTCCGCACGAGATGGTGATCGGCTCGATGGCGGAGCTGAAAGAGCATGCCGCCATGATGCGCAAAATGCCGAAGATGAAACATGCCGAACCCAACATGGTGTCGCTCGACCCAGGACAGCGCGGTGGCATCGTCTGGCAATTTGACAAGGCGGGTACGGTCGATTTCGCTTGCCTGATTCCCGGCCATCTCGAAGCCGGCATGAAGGGCAGCATCCGGGTGGACGCGAAGTAGCGCGCAAGCCGGTTTCAGCAACGCAGCAAAGAGAGGAGCACAATCATGAAAGGCATACTTGGGTTGGGTCTGTTCGGAATCATCGGGATGGGTGTGCTGGGCATCAGTCATGCCGCGCCGGACGGCGCGGCTGCACCACTCCAGGTCGCCGCCGCGGACACCGCGCAGGTGTCGCCCGTGTCCGCTGTCGGCGTGGTGGAGCAGATCAAGCCGGAACAGGGCCGGGTCAAGATCAACCACGACCCCATTCCGGCGCTGGGTTGGCCGAAGATGACCATGTACTTCCGCGTCAAGGACAAGACGGTGCTGGAGGGCATCGTCGCCGGCGACAGGGTGCGCTTCGAGCTGGAGAAGGGCGCCACGGGACTGGTGATCACGCGCATGGAAAAAGCGGCCAAGTGAAGCCGCAAACGGTGCTTCCCTGCACCGCGGCCCTCGCCTCGATCCAATCGGCGAGCCGCACGGCGCTGCTGCTCGTCGTCCTGTCGCTGGCGGCCTGTGGCGAGGGCGGCGGCAAGCTGGCGACGGGCCCGGCGGCAGCGACGCCGGCTGTCGCCACCACTGCGCCGGCGCGGGTGACCGATGCCGGACAGCTCGCGCGCGGCGCCGAAATCTACCAGGCGAACTGCGCCGCCTGCCACGGTCCCAACGCCGAGGGCGCGCCCAACTGGCACCAAAAGGGCGCGGACGGAAAATTCCCGCCACCGCCGCTCGATGCCAGCGGCCACGGCTGGCACCATCCCAAGAGCGCTCTGGTGCAGACCGTCAAGGAAGGCACGGTGAAGCTCGGCGGCGGCATGCCGGCGTGGAGGGACAAACTCACCGAAACAGACATCGAGGCGGTGATCGCCTGGATCCAGTCGCGCTGGCCGGAGGACGTCTATAAAAGCTGGGCACTGATAGACGAGAAGGCGCGCCGAGGGCTGGTGCGGCACTGAGGCTGCGCGGACGACCGGGAGGGCGAAGATTTTCTTTACCCTTCCGGCCGCGCCGCTTAAAATTCCGGCATCGCCGA
>CAKKQL010000193.1 GCA_919902095.1 Acidiferrobacterales bacterium | reverse complement strand
GTGGCAGTTCCGGCTTCTTCTTCATCAGACGGCCGTAGTAATAGGTGTTGACGATACCGACATCGCACTGGCCGGCGGCGATGGCCTCCATCTCCTTGGTGTCGTCCGGGAACACGTCGGTGGCGAGATTGGCCACCCAGCCGCGCACAATCTTCTCGGTCTGCTCCTCTCCGAGGCGCGCGATCATCATGGCGATGAGCGACTGGTTGTAGACCTTCTTCGAGGTGCGCAGGCACAACCGCCCTTTCCATTTCGGGCCGGCAAGGTCTTCGTAGGTCGAGAGCTCCGCAGGCTTCACCCGCTTCGGGTTGTACACGATGGTGCGCGCGCGGATCGACAGGCCGTACCACTGGCCGTCCGGGTCGCGCAGGTGCGCCGGGACATTCGCCTTGAGCGTGGCGGAATCCACCTTCGCGAGCACGCCCTCCTTCGCGGCAAGCCAGAGATTACCGGCATCCACGGTGATGAGCATATCCGCCGGCGTGCTTGCGCCCTCGGCCTTGAGCCGCTCGAGCAGCGGTCCCTCCTTGTCGGTGATGAAGCGGATTTTCGTGCCGGTCTCGGCAGTGTAGGCATCGAACAGCGGCTTGATGAGCTGTTCGTTGCGCGCCGAGTACACCACGACCTCGTCCACCGCCGCCGCGAAGCTCGGCCACGACAACAGCGCCGTCAGGAGAACGGCTCCGAATGGTTTTGCGGTATTGCGACTCATGTGAAAAACCTCCGTTTGCCAAAGTTAACTAACACAAAAACCCTGCGGTCGTCATGTTTCAGAAACTGTACTTCAGGCCCGCCTGCAGCAGCCGCGGCCCGCCGGGCAGGATCCCGCGCGTGCGGTCCACGATATAGGTCTTGTCCGTCAGGTTCTTCACCGTCACGAACAGCGTGGTGTTCGCGGGCTTGAGCGTATAGTTCAACGCCGCGTTCCAGACGGTGTAGGCCGCGAGCTTGCCGGTCTGGCCATTGCCGTTGTCCGCGGCCAACTCGGTGTTGGCGAAGTCGCTGTACTGATCGCCCACGTACACCGCCTCGAGGCGCGCGTCGAGCCCTGCAGCCGTCGCGTAACCGACGGTCGCGGTCAGCTGTTGCTTCGGCGCGTACGGCAGGCGGTTGCCGGCGACGCTGCCGCTCACGGTGGCGCCGCCCACCACCTGCTTGAATGCCGTCTCCTGCCGGGCGGTCGGCAGATAGGTATAGGCGAGTTGCAGATACGGATTGTGCGGCGTGCCGCGCAGCTTCGCCCCGTCCACCCGCGCGGACAGCTCCAGGCCCTGGTGCCGGGTCTGGCCCTCGGCGAGTGGGGTGCTGCCGCCGGCGATGGAACCGACCGCGATCTGGCGCGCGAAGTCGTTGCGGAACAGCGTCGCCTGCAGGCTCGCGCCCGACACCGGCTGAGCGCGCAGGCCGAGTTCGTAGTTCCAGGATTCCTCCGGCCCGACGTCGGTGCTGGTGCCGGTGCCGCCGATGATGTCCTCGGTACGTGGCGGGGCGAAGCCCTTGTGCACGCCGGCGAAGACGGTGATGTCCTTGTCCGGATTGAACGTGGCGCCGAGACTCGGTATCCACTTGTCCAGGGTGTCCGTGCCCGTGACGGCCGTCAGCCGGTTGGTGCGGCTATTGTCGATGAACTCGTAGCGCAGCCCCGGCGTCAGCGCCCAGCGCCCGAGCAGGAAGCGGTTCTGCACGAACGCCGCATAGGCCTTGGTCTCGCGCTCGCTGTCCTCCGCCAGCGTGCCGGCACGCGCCGTGGGCGAGGTGCCGTTGATCTGCAGGCGTTTCTGGGTCTCGACGTGCGCGCGCACGCCGGCGTCAAGCTCGTTCTTCACGCCGAGCGCGCCGTGGCTGAGCCGCAGCCGCGGCTCGATACCGAAGGTGTAATAGTCGCGCAGCCGCCCCTGCACCGAGCTGCAGCCGTCCGGGTTGACCGTGCTGCCGGCGAGCCGGGCGGCGGTGAACCCCGTGCATTGCGTGTCGGTGGTGGTACTGGACTGGCGCCACCAGTCGCGGTGGAACGCGGCGCCGTAGAAGTTGGTGGTGAGCGTCGCGTCCGGGCCAAGTTCCACCTCATGGGTCGCGGACAGGCCGTAGCGCTGGCCGTCGAACTTGTCGTTCTTGAACGGGTTGTAGCGCGCGCCGAAGTTGCGGTACTCCGCATCCGTGATGCCAGAGTAGGTCACGGTCGAGTCCTCGCTGTAGTAGCTCGCGCGCACGGTGAGCGCCTGCCGGGCGCCGAGATCGAAGACCGCCTTGTAGTTGAGGTCGTTGAGCACCGAGTCCACGTTGTCGCGCGCGCCGTCGCCCTGCTTGTGGGTGACGTCGAGCAGCATGTTGTTGCCGCCCAGCTGCAGGCGGGCGTTGGCGTAGTCGCGGTTGCCGGCGGCGACGGCGACACTGCCGCCGAACTCCCGCGGCGGGGTCGGGGTGATGTAGTTGATCACGCCGCCGATGGTCTGCGGGCCGAAGATGTTCTGGCCGGCGCCCTTCAACACCTCGATGCGCTCGAAGCGCTCGATCGGCGGATGGTAGTAGCTCGCGTTGTCGCCGTAGGGCGCGTAGGCGAGCGGGATGCCGTCCTCGAGCAGCGTCACCTTGGTCGAGCGCGTCGGGTTGAGGCCGCGGATGCCGATGTTGGGGCGCAGGCCGAAGCCCTCTTCGTCGCGCACGTGCACGCCCGGGACCTTGCGCAGCGCCTCGTTGGTGGTGAACACACGGCTGTTCTCGAGCATCTCTCGGTCCACGATCTCGCCGGAGCCGGGCAGGCGCTCGAGCTTGTCGGGGCTACCGATAACGTCTACGCGCGGCATGACGGTGATCTTCTCCTCGGCGACCGCCGCCTGGATGGCGATGGCGGTGAAGGTCGCGGCGGCAAGCGCAGTCAGCTTGAATGGTCTTTTGCACATTGTGCTTCTCCAAAAACGTTGCTGGCTGGCTACGCAAGCGGCTGGCTTGTTGGCTGGCTACGGTTGACATGGGGATTGCGGAAAACTACTTGGTCAGGAGCAGCTTGCCGCTGCTCGTCTGGCGCAATAGGTATACCTCGCCGGCATGCTCGATGCGCAGCTCGCGCGCGCCACCGAACAGTTGCCGGCTGTTGACGCAGCGCGGCGGATTTGCGCGCACGGTTTCACCCGCGCTTGCGGCGGCATTCGCCGACACCTCCGTCTTGGCCTGGTCGCGGCTCATCTGCGGGTCGGTTCCGTCACGAAGCCCACGCGGCTCACGCCCGCCCGCGAAGTGGCGGACAGGATCTCGGCCACACGGTGATAGGGCGTCATCCGGTCGGCGCGCAGTTGCAGCTCGACTTGCGGATTGGCCGCGGCCTGCGCCAGACGCGCCGGCAACTCGGCTTCGTCCACCGGCGCTCCATTCCAGTAGATACGGCCGGCGCCATCCAGGGAAACCGCGATGTGTTCCGGTTTTTCCTGATTGCGCTGACTGGCGGCCTTGGGCAGATCGACCTTGACCGCGTGGGTGAGCACCGGCGCCGTGACGATGAAGACGACCAGCAGCACCAGCATCACGTCCACCAGCGGCGTGGTATTGATCTCCGCCATGGGCGCGGGGGCTTCCCGCTGAAACGCGCCGAAACTCATCGCACCGCTCCGTTGGGCACGGCGACCGCCGCGCGGCGCGGCGCGCGCCCGGGTTGTTTGAGGTCGAGACTGGCGCCGGTCGTGAGGTAGGCGTGCAGGTCGTGGGCGAACGCATCCATCTCGGCCATCAGCTTGCGCCCACTGCGCAGGAAGGCGTTGTAGGCCAATACGGCCGGGATGGCGGTGGCGAGACCGGCGGCGGTGGCGACCAGCGCCTCGCCCATCGGCCCGGCCACGGTATCGAGCGCGCCGCTGCCGCTGGCGGAGATTCCGATCAGCGTCCGGTAGATGCCCCACACCGTCCCGAACAGACCGACGAAGGGGGCGGTGCTGCCGATCGAGGCGAGCACTGTGAGCCCGGATTCGAGGCGCGCGTTTTCTTGGCTCAGGCAATTGCGAATAGCGCGCAGCAGGAATTCGTCGGTCGAGCAGGCCTCACCGATGCGCGCCCGGGCATGGGTGCGGATGTGCCGGAGCGCGGCGAGGCCCGTGGCGGCGAGGCGCGCAAGCGGCGAGATCGGCTGCTGCGCGCTCGCCTGCGCCGTCTCGAGGTCCGCGGCGGCCCAGAATTCCTGCGTAAATTTCCGGTTCTGACGCTGTAGCGCCCGCACCTGCAACAGCTTGTTGATAATGAGATACCAGCTCAGCACGGACATCGCGATCAACAGGACAAACGTCCCGATCAGCACGACGTCGCCCTGCTGCAAGAGATGATTGAGTGACATTCAGGTCTCCAATGTGAATACGATCGGCACGAGCACCCAGGCGTCCACGGCCCGCCCGCCGCGCCGCGCGGGGACGAAACGCCACTGGCGCACCGCCGCGCGCGCGGCCTCATCGAGCCGTGCCGAACCGCTCGACTGCGCCTCCACGATCTGGGCGGCCCGCCCTTCCATCGTCACCCGCACGCGCAACAACACCTTTCCCTGCTCGCCCAGTTGCCGCGACAGGCGCGGGTAGGCCGGCGCCGGATTGTTCAAATACTCCGCGCTGAACACCGGCGCGGTTTCGTCCGTGGCGGCCGATTCGGAGGCGTTCGCCTTTTCCGGCGCACTGCGATGCGCCGGCGGCGCGTCGTTCGACACCTCCGGCAGTGCCTGCGAAGGGGATGCGACCGAGCTGTATGCGTGGTTCGCACGGCGTTCGCCTGCCTCGCCCACCGGCACGACGGTCATACGAATTACCCCATGTGCCGCGGGCGGCGTGGACGAAACGGACGCTGCCAACAACGCCACGGCGAGCGCATGCAGCATCAGGCTTGCGCCCATTGCCATCGGCTTGCCGCGATACAAGGTGTTTGCCAACAACGCCATGATTGCTCGTCTGGCGGGCGGCTAGTGCGACGGCTTGAGGTCGGCCGCCATCGGCCAGGCCGCGCGGATGGCGTCCGGCGTCACCTGCCCTAGCGCGGACAACAGCGTCTCGCACAGTTGCACGAACGCAGCCGGCCGGAAGCGCATGCTGGCGGCGCCGACGTGCACATGAACCACATCGCAGTCGGCGCAATGCTCGATGATACAGACGCTGCAACCGGCCAGGAGCCGGGCGGGATGTATTTCATGCATAAAGCGGGCCTTGTCGCAGGGTCAATATTGTAATTGAGAAGTATTCTCATCTATATTCGGGACGACGTCAAGCACCGGGGTAACGTTGGCGAACGGGAGCTAAATCTCGAACTCGGCAATGACCGGGGCGTGGTCGGAGGGCCGCTCCAACCCGCGCGGGGCCTTGTCGATATGACAAGCACGACAGGTACCGGCGAGCGCGCGGCTGGCAAGGATATGGTCGATGCGCAGCCCAAGATCGCGACGAAATGCGCCCATGCGGTAGTCCCACCAGCTGAAGCGCGCCGCCGGCTGGTCGAATTTGCGGAACACGTCCACGAAACCGTCGGCCACGAGCGCGCCGAAAGCCTCGCGTTCCTTGTCGCTGAAAAGCACG
>CAKKQL010000192.1 GCA_919902095.1 Acidiferrobacterales bacterium | reverse complement strand
ACGATCATCAGTTCGATCAAGGTGAAGCCTTTCTGCAACGCTTTCATTTAACAAGCCTCCATGTGGTTAGTGCTTATTGACCAAGCCTCCCGGAAAAACAATCCCTCGCGCTGACAGTGCGCTGCTGCATGAGAACCGGGCTGACGCTTCGGACCGGTGCTTTCCAGGGCATCCTCAACGTTAATTACGTACGCTAACTATTTAGCAAAGCAGGATTTTTTGTCAAACTAATAAACGGCTTCGCTAACAGTTATTGGATGTCATGCATCCTAACCATCTGAGTATGCATAAAATATACCAGATATAAAAATGTGATGCTGTAATTTATAGACCTATTACATTGATCTAAAAAGCTATTTTTACAGGCCTTTGTAAATTCATTGTTGAGTAGTTCAACCGGAACAGCATGATGACAAATTACGTCAACATGATGACAAAACGCGGCACACAAAAGGGGGTATTGAAATGCCGCCGCCGATCGGCGGCGGGTCACTCGATCCCGAGTTTTTCCAGCTTGTAGCGCAACGCCCGGAAGCTGATGCCGAGCAGCTTGGCCGCCGCGGTCTTGTTCTGGTTTGCCTGCGACAGCGCCTGTTCGATGGCTGACCGTTCGATACGCTCCAGGTAGTCGTCGAGCGATTCCTGACCGGAAAATGCGGCCTGCCGATCTTCGCCGGCGTTGCCTCCGGACAACCGCAAATCCTGGATGGCGATCTCCTGCCCGTTGCACAGCGTCAGCGCCCGCTCCAGGATGTTTTCGAGTTCGCGCACGTTGCCCGGAAACGGGTAGCGTGTGAGCGTTTCCATCGCCGCGTCGGACAGAGACGGGGGTTTCTTGCCGGGACCCGCCACGAGCCGCGTACAGAACTGTTCCGCGAGCAGCGGAATATCCTCCACACGCTCCCGCAGGCTCGGTATCGGCAGCTCGATGACGTTCAGCCGGTAGTACAGGTCCTGCCGGAACCGGCCGCTCGCCACCAGCGCATGCAGGTTCTTGTGCGTGGCGCTCAGGATGCGCGCATCCACCCTGATCTCCGACTGGGTGCCGACCGGGCGGATGGATTTTTCCTGGATCGCGCGCAGCAGCTTCACCTGCATGGCCAGGGGCAGGTCGCCGATTTCGTCGAGAAACAGCGTGCCGCCGTCGGCGGCCTTGAACAGGCCCTCCTTGTCCTGACCCGCGCCGGTGAAGCTGCCTTTCTTGTGGCCGAAGAGCTCGCTCTCCATGAGGTTCTCGGGGATGGCGCCGCAGTTGACCGGCACGAATGGTTTGTCCGCGCGCGGCCCCAGCTCATGAATGAGACGGGCGGCGAGTTCCTTGCCGGTGCCCGATTCGCCGCTGATATAGACCGGCGCCTGGCTGCGGGCCAGTTTTTCGATCATTGCGCGTACCTTCTGGATGGCAGGCGACTCGCCCAGCATCTTCTTGCCGATCGGCGTCTGCCCGGACAGGGCGGCCGCGGGGACGGCAGGGCGTGGAACCTTCAGGGCGGAGCGGACGATGTTTCGCAGGTCGTTGAGATCGAGCGGCTTGGAAACGAAGTCGAACGCCCCGGCCTTGAGCGCGGCGATGGCGGTTTCCATGTTGCCGAAGGCGGTGACGACGGCCACCGGCATATGGGAGTACTTTTCCTGGATGTGCTTGACCAGATCGATACCGTTACCGTCCGGCAGCCGCATGTCTGTCAGGCACAGATCGAAGTGGAACTGCTCGAGCAGGCGCCGCGCCTCGTCCACATTGGAGGCGGAGCGGGTTTCAAGGTTCATGCGCCCGAGCGCGAGCTCGAGCACCTCACGGATGTCGGGTTCGTCGTCGACGATCAGGACCTGGCCCTTGGAATTGCTCATGGCGCTTCGGACTCGAGACAGTCTTCCGGCCGGGCGAAGGTGACGCGGAAACGGGAGCCCACGCCGCCTTCGCCTGGGTGATACTCGATCATGGCGCCGTTTCCTTCGCACAGGTCTCTGGCAATATACAGGCCAAAGCCGGTACCGTTGAGGGACGTGGTGAAAAAGGGATCGAAGATGAAATCCACAACGTCCGGCGCAACGCCTCCTCCCCGGTCGATGACGTCCAGGTACGGGCGCAGATCGCCGTCACGCCCGATGTCGAGATGGATCAGCGGGGTACCGGTATACGGTGAGCTGTGGCGCAGGGCGTTCTGGCACAGGTTGTCCACCACCTGGCGAAGTTGCCCGGGGACCATGCACACCTCGATGCCCGCGCCGCTGCCGAGGGCGAAGATTTCACGCGGGAGCTGGTTGGTATCCGCGTATTGGGCGATGAATTCCCGCAACCACGGCCCCAGGGCGAACCGCACCGGCTTGACCTTGTCGCGCTGGCTGAGCTGGGTGACGTTCTCCACGATCGCGTTCAGGCGCCGGCTTTGATCCTCGATGATTTTGGCCAGGCGCTTTCCCTCCGCCTCCTGCCTGACGGTTTCGCCAAGCAGCTGTGCGGCATTGCTGATGGCGCCCAGGGGGTTGCGGATTTCGTGCGCAATCGAGGCCGTCAGCCGGGCGAGAGAAGCCATCTTCATCTGCTGTGCCTGCTGCTTCAGCATCGCCGTATCTTCGAGGAAGATCAGCGTACCGGCCTGCTTATCGTTCCCCAGCGGCACGAAGCGGGGTAGCACGCTGTAGCCGGCACGGGTGGCGAACATCTTGCGCCCCCGCCGGTTACCGCCTTTGTTCAGCCGGCGTGAGAGCTGCATGGCGAGATCGGGCGAGGTGGACGCCAGGGAAAGCGGAAAGTCCAGATTCGGCAGCAGGCCGAGAAATTTCTTTCCCGCCTGATTGATGAGGCGGATGCTGCCATCGGCGTCACAGACCAGGACGCCGATCTGCATGTGCTGGATGACGAGCGCATTGACCCGGGTGAGGTTGGTGAGGTCGGCTCCGCGGCGTTCGGCGAGCTCCTCGGTCGTGCGCAGCCGCTCCATCAGGGTGTTGGCGAGAAACGCCGTGGCGAACAGGCCGAGCCCGAGCATGCCGACCTGGGGATAGCCCTGGCTCAATTCCATGACATGCGCCACCTCGCCGGTGAACCAGCCCCAGGAGCGCTCGAGGATGACAGCGATGGTGGCGAGCGAGGCGTAGAAGATCGTGATGCGGCGCGCAAGCATCAGGCTGTTGCCGGCCACTGACACGAGCAGCAACATCCCGAGGCCGCTCGACAATCCGCCGCTCGCATGCATGAGTACCGTAAGCAGCACGATGTCGGTGAAGGCGAGAAGCGTGGTATGCGTCTCGAAATCGAATCGGCGCTCGCGTATGGTCAGCAAGCCGGCGGTGCTGAGCGCGGCGTAGATGACCGCGGCGGCCTGGAACAGGCCCGGCGCGCGGCTTCCGAACGGCAGGATATCCGGCGTGAAGAAATTGATCCCGACGGCAGCGAGCGCGATAGCCAGCCGGTAGTAGTTGAAGAAGCCGAGCAGTTTCCAGTTCTGT
>CAKKQL010000191.1 GCA_919902095.1 Acidiferrobacterales bacterium | reverse complement strand
ACCTGCGTCAACTCGGCGGCAATCTGAGTGACTTTCCGTCGCTGTGGCGGCCGGATGCCCTGGCGGACGAATTGGCGCAGCGCGGCCACGGCGTGCGTCAAAGCTACACGCTGAACTCGCCGCCGATACAGCGTTATATTGACCGTGCGCGTCGAACCGCGGGGATTGGACCGTTCCCGCACGAGTGGGCTCTGACGCCGCCGAATGACAACGCGTTGCCGGTCCCCGAGGATGACTCGTGAACTTTTCGTACACCGTGTTGTTCTAATCTCCGCACGTTTCGTGCACGTCTAGTTCAGATTTCGGGAGATCGCTATGTTCATGCGTCGCAAGAAAACCGGAATGCCAACATCCGACAATGCGCCGTCGGGTCGTACGGAGAAAATGCCGGTGCCTGAACGCCATCATGTGAACGGCCATTCACTCACGCCGCCATTCCCGACGGGGATGGAGCAGGCGGTGTTTGGTATGGGTTGCTTCTGGGGCGCGGAGCGCAAGTTCTGGCAGCTTCCCGGCGTCTACACCACCGCCGTCGGTTACGCCGGCGGCTACACGCCGAACCCGACTTATAAAGAGGTATGCAGCGGCATGACCGGCCACAACGAGGTCGTGCTCGTGGTGTACGATCCCAAGACCGTGGGTTACGACCAATTGCTCAAAGTATTTTGGGAAGCGCACGATCCGACGCAGGGGATGCGCCAGGGCAACGACGTCGGTACCCAGTACCGTTCTGGTATTTACGCCTACACACCGAAACAGAAAGAACGTGCGCTGGCCTCGAAACAGGCCTACGAGCAGGCGCTGCGTGCCGCGGGTCTCGGCGCGGTGACGACGGAAATTCTCGACGCGCCGGCGTTCTACTACGCCGAGGATTATCATCAACAGTACTTGGCCAAGAATCCGGGCGGGTACTGCGGCCTTGGCGGTACCGGTGTCACTTGCCCCATCGGCATCGAGGTCTGAACAGACTCGGCCGGCGCGCTATACTCGCTAACAAATCCGGGCGCAGTAGACGACACTGTGCCCGCTGGCCCGGAATCCGGAGAGACCACCGCATGAACGAGATATTGGCGCTCGTCGAATCGCTCAAAACGGGTTCGGTGACCCCGCGGGGCCGCACGCCGCTGAAAGATTTCGGGCTGATTTCCTGCGACAACACCGTCCACATCCGGCAGATCCCGTTTTACGAGCCGTGCATCATCATGGTTCTGTCCGGCCGCAAGCGGATATTCGATACGCCGGGAACCATGACGTGCGAGGCCGGAACCACCATCGCTGTTCCGGCGCCATCCCATTTTTCCATGCGCAACGAGGTTGACCCGCACGGTCATCATTACAAGGCGCTGCTTATACCGTTTCGGGATGACGATCTGGAACGGTTGCGCTTGGCGCACAAGATCGCGCATACCGGGATACAGAAAAAGGTTGGCATACTCCAGTTCGAACACGACGCCACGCTGGTCGAGGCGGTCAAGCATTACCTGAGCAGCAACAGCGATCCGCATCTGCGCGACCACCGTTTGTTGGAGATTCTGTTGATCCTGGCCAAGAAGGATTCTCGATTGCTTGCTTACGCGTTCTCGGGGGAGAGCTGGAGCCGGCGCGTGCGCACGCTGCTTTCCACCGACATCGCGCGCGCGTGGGAAATCGGCGAGGTGTGCCAGCGTCTGGGCACCAGCGAAAGCGCCCTGCGCCGCCACCTGAAGGCTGAAAACACCGGCTTTCGCGAATTGCTGCACGAGCTGCGGCTGGGCATGGCGCTGACCTTGCTGTTACAGACGTCCCATCCGGTTTACCGGATCGCCCACGACTGCGGATACCAGTCGGTGCCGCGCTTCACCACCAATTTCCACCAGCGCTTCGGGTTGCCGCCCAAGGCGCTACGCACCACCGTGACCGAAACCGGGAAGAAACTGGACGTTCGCGGACATCCTACGGCCGCCTGATCTGTCATCTTGCCTGCATCGTCCGGAATTGTCCGGGCGACAGTTCAACAACGCAATGCAGGCAAGGAGGGGTCATGTTCAGATTACTTCTCGGTTTGGTGTTGGCGCTGTCCGTCGCTCCGACCTTCGCCGCCGTCAAGGGCGAGGAAGTGGCGTACAAGAGCGGTGGCGTGGTCATGAAGGGCTATCTCGCCTACGACGACGCGATCAAGAGCAAGCGCCCCGGCGTGCTTGTGGTGCACGACTGGTGGGGGCACGGCGAGTACGTCCGTGGCCGCGCCGGTGCGCTGGCCGCGCTCGGCTACACCGCGCTTGCGGTTGATATGTACGGTGAGGGCAAACAGGTGGAGCATCCTAACGACGCCGGCAAACTCGCCGGCGCGGTCCGGGGCAGCCTGCCCGTGATGAAGGCTCGCTTTAACGCCGCACGCGATATCTTGGGCAAGCACGGCACGGTGGACGCCAAGCGCATCGCCGCTATCGGCTACTCATTCGGCGGCAGCACCGTGCTCGAGATGGCCCGTCAGGGTACGGATATCGTCGGAGTCGTGAATTTCTACGGCGACCTGACGACGCAGAATCCCGCGCCCAAAGGCGGGATCAATACCAAGATCCTCGTTTTGAATGCCGCGGACGACGCCATGATCCCGCCGGAGCAAGTCAACAAGTTCAAGCAGGAGATGGCGGCCGCAAAGGCGGACTACAAGTTCATCAACTACCCCGGGACAAAGCATCTTTTCACCCGTCCGGACGCCGATGCAATCGCGAAGAAATATAACCTGCCGCTCGCCTACGATGCCGAAGCCGACCGAAAGTCCTGGGAGGAAATGCGGGCTTTCTTCACACGCGTCTTTCGCTAGACACCGGCCATAACTGGTGAGACGCCCATGTGGACGGCAGAGCCGTCGCTATAGCCTGATCGTTAGAAGGGATGAGGAACGAGGTGACGAAGGAAAAGGGCGGAGAGAAATTTGGGTAGCCACGTTAAAGGAGCGATAACCATGTTTAAGATTAAATATATTCTGTTGAGTCTGCTAACTACGGTGCTTATTGCCGGTTGTGCATCTCCTGGATTGACTGGCGAAACTGACCGAGGATTAGTTGGGGCGTGGCTTGCCTCCGCCAGTCGCCCCGGAGGTCAGGGTGTGGTGCTCCTCACATTCAATTCTGACGGAACGTTTTTCCGAAGTGGTGATACACATCCGGCGCTCAGTGTGGCCCATGGCTCTTGGAAGCGGATCAGCGACCGAGATTTTGACGCGACCTATATCGCGTGGCGGTTTGACGAGAACAGGAAGTTGATTGGAAGCCAAAAAACCCGGATACGCATCACGCACGGTCCCGGCCAGGACCAATTCACGGGTCTGGCGAAGGTCAGTGTGCTTGATCTGAAGGGTAGCGAGGAGCGCGCGAGCGAAACGCGACTTGAGGGAAAACGTATCCAGGTCGAGCCGTTCTGAAATCGCGTTTTTAAACGTTATCTCGTCGCGATGGCTGAACTCAGGATTTGCACCCTGGTGGCGGCACCGGCAGCGGGAACGGCATGACATTTCCCTTGTCGCTGCTGACGCCGACGATCTTCGAGGCGCCTTCCTTCTCCACTTCGTCTATGCGCACGACCGCCTGTAGCGGAATGTACGTACGTTTCACGCCGGCGAATTCGGTTTTGAGTCGCTCCTCGGATGGGTCCACCAGCACGTTGCTGCGTTCACCGAACAAAATATCCTCCACCTCGACAAACGCAAAGAGATTGCCCTGCGTGATCTTGCGGGCATAGAGCTCGTAGAGATTTTCCTGGTTGCGAAACAGGATGCGGTAGATGGGTCTGTGCCGGGGTTTCATCTTGGTTGTCATGTTGTCCTGCCTTGCGTGTCGAAGACGCCACTACAGGTCCGAATAGAGGCGACCGGGGTTCAGGATACGCTGCGGATCGAAAGCCTGCTTGAGTCGGCGGTGCAGGGCATGAAGCGCCGGCGGCAGCGGGTGAAACACCTCGCCTTGCCGGTCGCCGCCGCGAAACAGCGTGGCATGGCCGCCCGCCGCCTCGGCTGCGCGACGGATGTCGCCTGCGGGGGCGTCGGATTTGAACCAGCGCTGCGCGCCACCCCAGTCAACGAGCCACTGGCCGGGAAGGCTCATGGGCGGCGTGGCCGGCGGGACCGACAGGCGCCAGAGCGGTGTCGCGCCATCGAAGAACGGATGGCGCTGCTCGCGCAAGTCGCGCCACAGAGCCCCGCCTTCCCCGGTAACTTCGCCGCCAAGTCGGGCACGCGCCGCCTGCAACGCGGTCCCGGCGCCCGACATTCTTATGTATAGGGTGTTGCCCATGTGGCACGCGGCCGAGAGCGGCAGCGGCTGGCCGCTCCATTGGTTCATGATTGTGATGGCCTGATCCGCCGGCAGTTCGAAGGCCAGTGTTAACTCTTGCTCCGGCCGGGGCAGGATTTTAAGCGAGACTTCGAGCAGTATGCCCAAGGTGCCAAGTGCCCCAGCCATCAGGCGCGAGACGTCAAAACCCGCGACGTTTTTCATCACCTGTCCGCCGAAGCGCAGGATTTCGCCTTTGCCGTTCAGGATTTTTGTGCCCAACACAAAATCGCGCGCGCTCCCGGCCCACGGACGGCGCGGGCCCGAGAACCCGCAGGCGATGGTGCCGCCGAGTGTAGCGCCCGAATCCCGAGGCGAAGCTCCTTCGGAGGCGGGCGCAGAGCCGCCGGCGTGAAGTTGCGTGAAGTGGGCGCCTTTGCTGGCATCACCGAAGGAGTTCCGCTTTGATTGACCGGCGGCTGCGGCGCCAAAATGCGGCGGCTCAAAGGCGAGCATCTGGTTTTTTTCCGTCAGCGCCGCCTCGATCTCCGCCAGCGGCGTGCCGGCGCGGGCGGTGATGACCAGCTCCGTCGGTTCGTAGGAAACAATACCGCAATGGTCGCCGACGTCGAGTTGTTGCCCGGCGGAGGGCAGACCATAGAAAGCTTTCGTGCCGCCGCCGGTGATTTGCAGCGGAATACGCGCCCCGGCGGCGGACCGCACCGCCTCGGCCAATGTTTTCGAGATGTCCCGATCCTGCTTCATGGCGCTTCAGAACCTTTCCAGATCGGGGAACGGCAGTTGACCGCTGT
>CAKKQL010000190.1 GCA_919902095.1 Acidiferrobacterales bacterium | reverse complement strand
CGCCGACCTCGGCCGCCCGGCGGCGCTGTGGAACGTGTTCGCCGCGCCGGAGCTGGCGCTCGAACTCAAGACCTGGTGCTACCCGGTCGCCGGCTGCGTCGCCTATCGCGGTTATTTCAATCGCCGTCGCGCCGACGCCTACGCCACCGACCTGAAGGCTCAGGGTTACGAAATATTCGTCGGCACGGTCAGCGCCTACTCGACCGTCGGCTGGTTCAACGACCCGCTGCTCAATACCGTGCTCAAGCGTTCCGACCCGGAACTGGCGGGGGTGATATTCCACGAGCTTGCCCACCAGCGCCTGTTCCTGCCCGGCGACACTGCCTTCAGCGAATCCTTCGCCACTGCGGTTGAAATCGAGGGCGTGCGCCGTTGGCTCATCGACCGGGGAAAACCGAAGGAATTCACGGGCTACATGGGAAAGCTCAAGCGCCGCGAGCAGTTCATGGAACTGGTGCTGCGCTACCGCAAACAACTGGAAACGCTGTACGCCTCGACCCAGTCAGACGACGTCAAGCGCGCCGAGAAGGCGCGCACCTTCGATGACCTGCGCCGCGACTACGCCGCGCTCAAGACAAGCTGGGACGGATACAGCGGATTCGATGCATGGCTTACCATCGGCGACCTCAACAACGCCCGCATGGGTGCCGTGGGCGTGTACCACCAGCACGTGCCGGCATTTCAGGCGCTGCTGGCGAAGGTCAATGGGGATTTTGGGGCGTTTTACCGCGAGGCCGAGAAACTCGCGCGTCTACCAACTGAGGAACGAAGCAAAAGACTTAAACCATGAATGGACAGGATTAAAACCAAGCACAAATCGTACTCATCCTGTAAATCCAGTTAATTTCCTGATTTTAGATAATCCAGCAGCAGCCCGGCGAACACCGCGGCGCCGAACCAGTTGTTGTTCAGAAACGCCTTGAAGCAGCCCGCCGGCGCGCGCCGGCGCAGGAGGTATTGCTGATAGACGGCGAGCGCGGCCGCCAGACCGAGGCCGATATAATACAGTATCCCGCGCCCGGCCAGGCCACCGGCGAGCCCGAGCAACAGGAGCGTGAGCGCGTGAAAAACCCCGATCAGCAAGCGGTCCTGGTCTCCAAAAAGAATCGCGGTCGATTTTACGCCCACCTTGAGATCGTCCTCGCGGTCCACCATGGCATAGGCGGTGTCGTAGGCCACCGCCCAGAATACGTTGGCGAAAAACAATATCCACGCGAGCACCGGCACCGATCCGGTCTGCGCGGCAAAAGCCATGACGATGCCCCAGCCGAACGCGACACCGAGGTAGAACTGCGGCAGGTGGGTGTGGCGTTTGAGAAACGGGTAGGTCGCGGCCAGAAACACGCCGGCAACAGACAGCAGGATCGCGAGCCGGTTGAGCGTCAGCACCAGCGCGAAGGCCATCAGACACAGCGCGGCGAACAGCGCGAGCGCCTCGGCCGGCGCCACGCGCCCGGCGGCGATGGGCCGCTCGCGCGTGCGCGCGACGTGCGGATCGAAGCCGCGGTCGGCGTAGTCGTTGATGACGCAGCCGGCCGAGCGCATCAGACCCACGCCGAGCACGAACACTGTGAGCACGCGCCAATCCGGCCGGCCCGCGCCCGCGAACCACAGGCCCCACAGCGTCGGCCAGAGCAAAAGCAACATGCCGATCGGCCGGTGCAGGCGCATGAGCAGCGCGTATTCACGCAGGCGCGCGCCCAGGGTCGCTGAGCTGATCGAGGCGAGGGCCGCGCGCCAGGGATGGCGCGGTTGCGGTTTCACGGACAAAACTCGCCGATGGCGGGCAGGAAAAATTCGCTGACGAGCAGCGGCTTGCCGCGCAGCTCGAAGAGCGCGCGCCGGCCCCAGAGTTCGGCCGGTGGCGCCGCGAGCGCGCGTGTCGCCAGCTCGTAGAGGGCGTCGCCGGGCGCCAGCCGCACGACCTCGGCGCCGCCACGGCGCATGCTGGGATCGGTGAACAGCACCGCCCCGAGCGAACGCGACTTGAGGTGCGCCAGCCGCCGCTCGACACCGGTGAGCGTCGCGCGCGGGATGATGGTGCGGGCATATACCCAGGGTTCGTTGCCGCACAGCAGCTGCACCTGGCGCACCAGCGCGTGCGTGTGCGCGCGCATCCCGAGCGCGTGCGCCTCGTCCGGCCGCGGCCGGCCCCAGCCCTGGCTCTGCACGCGCACGTGGAATTCGCCGCTGCAGGCGCCGATGATTCGCCGGGTCAGGGAGGCGCTGTCGAGCAGCCAGGGAAGGTAGCGTGCCGGCACCTGCGCGCGCGCCAGGCGCGCGAGCGACTGCCAGTGCGGCACCGGGCCGGAACGCGCGGCGTTTTTCATGCGCGCATTATGCGGGCGCGGTCGAGGCGCGCCAAGCCGGATGCGACCTCACACGCCGGCGTACTGTTCGGCGCTGCCCAGCCAGCGGCGCACGATCGGCTCGATGCGTTCGGGATGGTCGGCGAACAGCCGGTCGGCGGTCGCCTGCACGCGCGGCAACCAGGCGTGGTCGCGCAGGAAATCGGCGATGTGAAACGCTGGCAGGCCGGCCTGGCGCGTGCCGAGCAACTCACCCGGGCCGCGCATCTCGAGGTCGCGGCGCGCAATCTCGAAGCCATCCGTCGTCTCGCGCAGCACCGCGAGACGCGCGTGCGCCAGCTCCGACAACGGCGCCTGGTACAGCAGTACGCAGCTTGAGCGCTCGGTGCCGCGCCCCACGCGCCCGCGCAGTTGATGCAGCTGCGACAGTCCCAAGCGCTCGGCATTCTCGATAATCATGAGCGAGGCGTTGGGCACGTCCACGCCGACCTCGATCACGGTGGTGGCAACCAGCAGCTGCACGCTGCCGGCCTTGAATGCCGCCATAATCTTCTCCTTTTCCGCCGGCTTCAGGCGTCCGTGCACCAGTGCCACCTTGAGCTCGGGCAACGCTGCACGCAACGCGTCATGGGTATCCGTAGCTGTCTGCAGATCGAGCACCTCGGACTCGTCGATCAATGCACAGACCCAGTACGCCTGCCGGCCGGCGGCGCAGGCGGCGCGCACGCGCGCCACGACTTCATCGCGTCGCGTCTCGGGCACCGCCACGGTCTCGACCGGTGTGCGGCCGGGTGGCAACTCGTCGATGACCGACACGTCGAGGTCGGCATAGAGTGACTGCGCCAAGGTGCGCGGGATGGGCGTGGCGGTCATGATCAGCTGGTGCGGACGGCGATTGCCGACGGCGCCCTTCGCGCGCAGCGCCAGCCGCTGGTGCACACCGAAGCGGTGCTGCTCGTCCACCACGATCAGACCGAGGTCAGCGAACGTGACGTCTTCCTGAAACAGCGCGTGCGTACCGACCGCCACCGGCACCTTGCCTGAACCGATGGCCTCGAGAATGTTCAGCCGCGCACGGCCGTTGAGCTTGCCGGACAGGCCGGCCACCGGAATCCGCAGCGGTTCGAGCCAGGTGGTGAAATTGCGCAGGTGTTGCTCGGCCAACAGCTCGGTCGGCGCCATCACCGCCACCTGCACACCCGCCTCGACCGCCGCCAGCGCCGCGGCGGCCGCGACGACGGTCTTGCCCGAGCCTACGTCGCCCTGCACCAGGCGCTGCATTGGGTGCGGCTTGCGCAAGTCGGCCAGAATTTCCTCAAGTACCTGGCGCTGCGCGCGCGTGAGCTGAAACGGCAGCCGTTCCAGCAGTTGCCCCACCAGCCGGCCCGCGCCCACGAGCACGGGCGCCGCGTAGGCCTGCATCTGTGCCCGCCGGCGCCGGAGACTCAGCTGATGCGCCAGCAGTTCCTCGAACGCCAGGCGCTGCTGCGCCGGATGCCGGCCGGCCTCGAGCGCGGCCACGTCCACGTCCGGCGGTGGGCGGTGCACGAGCAGCAGCGCCACCTGCAACGTAGGTAGCTTGAGTTCCGCCAGCGTCTCGGGCGGCAGCCATTCCGGAATTTTTTCCAGATAGCCGTCGAGCGCGGCCAGCGTAAGCTTGCGCAGGCTCAGCTGATGCACGCCCTCGGTGGTCGGATAGACCGGCGTGAGCGTCGCCTCCGGCTGCGCCACCTCATCCTCGGCGAGCAGCGCGTACTCCGGGTGCGCCATCTCCAGCCCCAAGGGTCCGAAGCGCGCTTCACCGAAGCAGCGCAGCCGTTCACCGCGCGTAAGCTGCTCGCGCTGCGCGGCGTTGAAATAGAAAAACCGCAGATGGATATGGCCGGTGCCGTCCGCGAGCCGCACGACGAGACTGCGACGGCCGCGGTAGACGATGTCCGCGAGTTCGACCTCACCGGCGATCATCGCCTCGTGCCCGGGGCGCAGGCGGCCGATGGGCGTGAGTTTCGTGCGGTCCTGGTAGCGGTGCGGCAGGTGGAACAGCACGTCCTGGACGGTGGTCAGCCCGAGACGCGCGAGTTTTTCCCGGACCTTCGGTCCGACGCCCTTTAATATGGAAACGGGAAGCGCGGCGACATCCAT
>CAKKQL010000189.1 GCA_919902095.1 Acidiferrobacterales bacterium | reverse complement strand
CGCTTGGCATGCTCGGTGTCTCCAGCGCCCACGCCGCCAAGCACGGCAACATGGGCGCGCACGTGGTGGTCGTCGGTGGCGGTTTCGGCGGCGCGACCTGCGCCAAGTACCTGAAACGCGCCGGCATCAACGTGACACTGATCGAGCCGAGCACGAAGTTCATCACCTGCCCGTTCAGCAATTACGTCATCGGCGGCACGCACAAGATCGAGAACATCACCCACACCTACGACGCGCTCAAAAAGAGTGGCGTGAAGGTGGTGCACGACACCGTCACCACCATCGACGCCGCCGGCAAGTCGGTCAAGCTCAAGGGCGGCAAAACGCTCAAGTACGACCGCCTCGTGGTCTCGCCCGGCATCGATTTCAAGTGGAATGCCATCAAGGGCTACGACGAGAAGGCGTCGAACGTGATGCCGCACGCGTGGAAGGCCGGCCCGCAGACGCTGTTGCTGCGCAAGCAGCTCGTGGCCATGAAGGACGGCGGCACGTTCATCATGGTCGCCCCGCCCAACCCGTTCCGCTGCCCGCCCGGACCGTACGAGCGCGCGAGCATGGTGGCGCACTACCTCAAACAGCATAAGCCCAAGTCCAAGGTGCTCATCCTCGACCCCAAGGACGCGTTCTCGAAGCAGGGCCTGTTCGTGGACGGCTGGAAGAAACTCTATCCGGGCATGATCGAATGGGTACCGGGCGCCAAGGGCGGCAAGGTCGCGTCGGTGGATACCAAGACCCTGACCGTCATGACCGAGTTCGACAAGCACAAGGGCGCGGTGGTAAACGTGATCCCGGCGCAAACGGCGGGCAGCATCGCCCTGCAAGCGGGGCTGGCGAACGAATCGGGCTTCTGCCCGGTGGACCCGAAGACCTTCGAGTCCAAGGTGCACAAGGGCGTTCACGTCATCGGCGATTCGTCCATCGCCGGCGCGCTGCCGAAGTCGGGTTTCGCCGCCAACAGCGAGGCCAAGATCTGCGCCTCGGCCATTGCCGCGATGCTCAGGGGTGAGCCGGTGCCGGAGGAGTCGTTCGTCAACACCTGCTACAGCCTGATCGCGCCGAACTACGGCATTTCGGTGGCGGGCGTGTACCGCATCAGCGAAAAGGGCATCACCGAAGTACCGGGTTCCGGCGGCGTGAGTCCGAAGGAAGCGACGGATTCCTTCCGCGAGGATGAAGCCAAGTATGCCCGCGGCTGGTACGCGAGTATCACGGCCGACACTTGGGGCTGATATCGGGCAGAAAACTCCTCCAAACGTTGGAATTTCGGGGCGGCTACCACCGCCCCGATTTTTTTAGTTTGATTCGCCGCATCCCTGTGGCTCACCCCTTGCGGGGGCGCGCTGAAGCGCGCCAAATATTGCTCCCGGCAATATTTTGCCTGGCGAAACTGCGCTATAAACACTAGATGCAACCCCACATCCTCTCCGCCGGCGTGGTCGTTGTGCGCTATTTCGACGGCAAACCAAAATTCCTGCTCCTGCGCGCGCACGATTATTGGGATTTCCCGAAGGGGATGGTGGATGCAGGCGAGGAGCCGCTGGCGGCAGCGGTGCGCGAGGTGGAAGAGGAAACCGGGCTGACACATCTCGATTTCTCCTGGGGCGAGGGCTTTCGCGAGACCGATCCTTACGGCAGCAAGAACAAGGTCGCGCGCTACTACCTGGCTGAGTCACACGACGGCGAGGTGCATCTGCCCGTCAGCGCAGAACTCGGACACCCGGAACACGATGAATTCCGCTGGTTGAGTTACGACAAGGCGAAAGAACTGCTGGTACCACGTGTTGCAGCGGTCCTCGACTGGGCAGAAAAAACTATTTCACAGGATTAACAGGAGGTAATCCTGTTAATCCTGTCTACATATTTTGTTTTTGTTGTAGATAACTTGGCACTACCTTCCCTATCGGCGTCGGCGCGATATCGAACACCTCCGGAAATGCACGGCTGGCGCAGACGCTGTCCACCTGCAACGACCGGAAATTATCGAGCGAAAATGGCTTGCCGGGGGCGAATTCCATAAAGGCCGCTTGCAACTGCGACAGCGTACGATTAAGGCCGACAATGTACACATGCTTGCCCATCACGCTTGCAATGTAGCTGACGATTTCCCGCAACGTATAAACCTTCGGCCCACAGAGGTCGTAACGCTGGCCATGGGTTTTAGTGTCGTGCAGGGCGTGCACATAAGCAGAAACGACGTCCTCGACATACACCGGCTGGAATTTTGCATCCGGACAGGCGAGCGGGAACACGCCGGGTGCGAGCCTGAGCAGGCCGGCAAAGCGGTTAATAAAACTGTCACGCGGGCCGAAGATGACCGAGGGCCGGAAGCTCGTCACGTGCAGGCCGTCAGCGGCGGCGCGGTGGACTGTGTCCTCGCCCATGGCCTTGGTGCGCAGGTAATGCGACGGCGCCTGAAGCGAGGCGTTGAGCGCGCTCATGTGCAACAGCCGGCGTACGCGCGCCGCGCGGCAGGCGGCAACCAGTTTTTCCGGCAGCTC
The DNA here is from genome assembly GCA_919902095.1 of Acidiferrobacterales bacterium. The sequence goes on along the minus strand of CAKKQL010000189.1, from coordinate 2,818 downwards.
AGCGTGGGCGCGGGCAAAGCCGCTACCGCGCCGTCCCTGGCGCGCGGCCCTCGCCTCGTTCCTATCGGCGAAACCGCGGCCGGAGCGGCCTTTCTCGTTCAGGATACCGACCAGATTGATGACCGCGTCCTTGGCTTCGCAGCAATGCAGCAGGAATTCCAGGTCGTGCACGTCGCCCTCGATCAGCTTGAGCGTCGGCAACACCGTGAGATCGCGATGACGTTCGTAGTGGCTGGTGGGCACGAGCACGTCGTGGCCGGCGGCCACGAGGCGCGCGCTCAACACGCGGCCGACAAAACCGGTTCCGCCGAGAATACAGAGACGCATGGTAGCTGGCAGCAAGTGGCTGGTGACGGGTTATGAAACCAGCAAAACCCGTTACCCGCAACCTGGTTCTCGCTACTCGCTGCCTTGGCTAACGACGGGCATGCGTTCCGACAGGCGCGTGGGCTTCTGCCCCAGGCGATGGTCGTAGATGGCGCTGTAGGACAGCACGTTCTTAACGTACTCGCGGGTCTCGTTGAACGGGATGGTCTCGATCCAGATATCGGCATCGAGCGGCTGCTCCGGCATCCAGTTGGTGACGCGGTGCGGGCCGGCATTGTACGAGGCGGTGGCGAGCGCCTGATGGCCGCGGTTGCGATCGAGCACCTCCTTGAGATAGGCCACCCCGAGACGCAGGTTGTTCTCGACGTTGAGGATGGCGCCCTTGCTGTAGGCCCGTATCCCCACCCGCCGCCCGGTCAGGCGGCCAGTGGTCGGCATCAGCTGCATCAGCCCGAGGGCGCCGGCGTGCGAGCGCGCGTCGGTCATGAACGCCGACTCCTGCCGCACCACGCCGTACACCCAGCTCGGGTCGATGCCGCTGCGCGAGGCATTGGTCTCGATGGATTCGCGGTAGAGCAACGGGAAGCGCAGCTCGATATCGTCGAGATTCCGGCTGCGGCCGACCGTGAGGATGGCGCGGTCGTGCCAGCCCCACTGGCGGGCGATGACGGCCGCCACCTGCAACTCGCGGTTGCTCATGTGACGGATGGTCCAGTTCCACTGGCGGCGCGCGTCCACCGTCTGGCCGGCGGCGTAGAGCTCCTGCGCGAGCTGAATGCCCGGGCGCGCGAGCATGGCGCTTACCTCCTCCGGGTTGGCGTCGATGGCCACGTGCTGCATCGAGTAATCCTCGCCCAGGTGATCGGCGGCGAGGAAGCCGTAGTAGCCGCGGCTGCGCGCCAGCGCGGCGTACAGCCGCTGCGCGTCGGCCTTCTGGCCGGCGGCCTCGAGCACGCGCGCGCTCCAGTAGCGCCACTGCGGCTCGCGCTGCTGCTCCTCGGTGAGCCCGGCGATGAAGCGCTGCGCCGCCTCCCAGTCGCCGAGGCGCAACGCCGCGCGCACGCGCCAGAGGTGCAGGATGTCATCGGTGGCGTCGGCCGAGACGCCGGCGAGCCAGGTCAGCGCCTGCGGCAAATGGTCTTGTGCCGCGAGGATGCCGACGTGGCGCATGACGTAATTTTCATCCTCGCCGAGGAAGCGGTGGCGGCTTTTCAGCTTCTGCCATTGCTGCATCGCCGCCTCCGGGTCGCGCAGCGCCAGGCGCACGATGCCGTGGCGCACGATCCCCCGCGCCACCGGCGTTTCGATCGGGTAATTCAGACGCTCGAGCTCACGCGGCGGGTCGCGGTGCATCGCCTGCCAGCGCGCAACCCAGACGCGGTCGGCGGGATCGAGGTAACGCGCGAGCTCGCCGGCGAGGCCCAGTTGGCGGTTCTCCATCGCCAGGCGCACGCGTTCCCACACCTTCTCGCTGGTCATGTGCCCGGCTTTCTTCCACGCGGCGAACACGCCGTCGCAAGCCGCGGGCAACGGTTTGCCGGTGAGCCAGAGTTTCTCGATCTCGGCCATGAGCGGCGCCTGCGGCACGGTACGCTCCGCCCGCAGCAACTGGGTCAGCCGCAGGCACTGCAACTCCGGTTCGCTCTCGATATCCTGGTATTCGCGCAGGAACGCGTCCCAGTCGCCCTGCTTCGCGAGCTGACGCAGCCACTTCTTGCGGATGATGTCGCTGATGGGCGCGTCGCGATTTTCTTCGAGGAAACGGCGGATAGTGTCCGGCGGGGTGAGCGCCAGGCGGTCCTTGAGAAGCTCGTACTCGACGTAGCCGCGCAGGACATAGTCTTCGAGGCGCGGCAGGAACTGCTTGGCGCGCGCGAGATTGCCGTTGCGCGCGGCCTCGATGGCGGCCAGGTAATCGCGCCGCGGCGAGGCCTCCGGCGCCGCCGGCGCGGCGGACGGAAACGCGCCGGCGGCGAGCGCCGCCAGCAGCAAAAACCCCGAAATCCCCCGTGACCGCATGCTTCTTATTTTAGCCGAGTATACTTTTCATACTCTGCCTGAGCTGTCGAGGGAAGCCAATGGCCATGGAAACCGTCAATCCCGTTACCGGCGAACGGTCGCAGACCTTCGCGCCGTGGAGCGATGCGCGCCTCGACCAAGCGCTCGCCCAGGCCGCCGCGGCGACCGGCATCTGGCAGGCGACGTCCGTTGGCGAACGCGCGCGGCTGCTCAAGAACGCCGCCGCCGCGCTGCGCGCCGACAGCCCGCGCTACGGCGCGCTCATTACCCTCGAAATGGGCAAGCTCCTCAAGGAGGCGCGCGCCGAGGTCGAGAAATGCGCCCTCGGCTGCGACTACTACGCCGAGCACGCGGAAAAATTCCTGCGCGACGAGGTCATCGCCAGCGACGCCGGCAAAAGCTACGTCGCCTACCTGCCGCTCGGCACGCTGCTCGCGGTCATGCCGTGGAACTTCCCGTTCTGGCAGGTGTT
>CAKKQL010000188.1 GCA_919902095.1 Acidiferrobacterales bacterium | reverse complement strand
CCTTTGACCACGAGCCCGAGACGCTCCATCTTGCCGACCCAGCGGCGCACGATGGACTCGTAGCGCTGCTCCGCTTCGCGGATCTGGGGGTTGGCCGGCACCATGGCTTCGAGCTGGCGGCGCACGGGTTCGAGTTCGCGCTGCGCCGTGCGTGTGAGTTTCCATACCACCGGAAACAGCTCCTGCGCCTCCGCAAGCGTGAACACGCGCGGGTCGCTGCACGCCGAGATCTGAATGATGTCCGCTATGTCAGTCATCGCCTCGCGGCCCGTCCGGTTTGCGCAGCAGCATCTGCGCCGGGCGCACGCCCAGCGCCAGCATCAGGCCGCCGTAGGCCAGCAATCCCGCGACGACCCATATTGTTAATTGTATCACCCGCTCCTGCGCCGGCGCCGCGAGCCAGCGCCCGATATCCCCCGCGCCCCAGGCCAGCAACGCGCCCATGCCGGCGGTGGCCAGCGTAACGCGCAGCAGGAACGCGCCCCAGCCCGGCAGCGGCCGGTAGACGTTCAGCGCGCGCAACCGGCGGTACAACAGCGCCGCGTTGACGAACGCGGCGAATGAAATCGCGAGCGCCAGCCCGGTGTGCTTGAGCGGGAACACCAGCACCAGGCTCAGGACGATGTTGACGAGCATGGCGACGATGCCGATGCGCACCGGGGTCTTCGTGTCCTGGCGCGCGTAAAAGCCGGGCGCCAGCACCTTGATGAGAATGAACGCCAGCAGCCCGGTCGAGAACGCCATCAATGCCTGCGCGCTCATGCGCACGTCGTGGGCGTTGAAGGCGCCGTAATGAAACAGCGTGGCCAGCAACGGACCGGAGAGCACCACCAGCGCCACCGACGCCGGCAGCCCGATGAGCACCACCCAGCGCAGCGCCCAGTCGAGCAGCTGCGAGAATTCCTCGTGCGAATTGGTCGCGTGTTTGCGCGACAGGCTCGGCAGGATGACCGTGGCGAGCGCGATGCCGAACACGCCGAGCGGAAATTCCATCAGGCGGTCGGAGTAGTAAAGCCAGGAAACGCTGCCGGTGACGAGAAACGAGGCCAGCAGCGTGTTCACCAGCAGGTTGATCTGCGAAACGGACACGCCGAAGATCGCCGGCAGCATCAGCTTGAACACGCGCACGACCCCGTCGCCGACCGCTGTTCCGGCAACTGCTCCCGGCGTTGCTCTACCTCCTCCATCCCTGGAGTCGTGCACCGGTTTCAGGCGCGGGCGCGGCAGTATGCGCAGGGCGCGCAGGAACGGCAGCTGGAAAAGCAGTTGCACAACGCCCGCCAGGAACACGCCCCAGGCCAGCGCCAGCACCGGTTCCGCCATCCGCGGCGCGAGCCACAGGGCCGCGCCGATGAGGCACAGATTGAGCAGCACCGGCGTGAACGCGGCGGCGGCGAATTTGCCGTAGGTATTGAGAATGCCGGCGGCCATCGCCACCAGCGAGACGAACAGCAGGTACGGAAACATGATGCGCAGCATCTGCACCGTGAGGTCGTACTTGTGCGGCTCGTCGAGGAACCCGGGGGCCAACACCATCACCAGAATCGGCGCCGCCAGCACGCCGATCAGCGTCACGATAAACAGGATGACGCCGAGCACGCCGGTCATGTGATCGACGAAGGCGCGGGTGTCTTCCGGCGTGGCGCGGGTCTTGTATTCGGTGAACACTGGCACGAACGCCTGCGAGAAGGCGCCCTCGCCGAAGATGCGGCGCAGGAAGTTCGGGATGCGGAAGGCGACGTAGAAGGCGTCGGCGGCGACACCGGCGCCGGCGCCGATGAGCCCGGCGAACACGATGTCGCGCACGAGGCCGGTAATGCGCGAGATGAGCGTCATCCCGCCGGTCACGGCCGTGGACTGGATCAGTTTGCGTGTCACGCCAGAGAGGTCCGGTAAACGTCTTGAATCATAAGGTATATGAGAGGCTGGTGCGATTCGCGCCCGGGTTGACAAAAAGCAGCAAAATCAGCATAGTGCGCGCCTTCCCAGACGTTCCGGGCCGTTTATTTTAAGGAGTCGAACTTGGCCAATACCATCCAGGCAAAGAAACGCGCGCGTCAGGCCGAGGCGCATCGCGCGCGCAACGCCGCCCAGCGTTCGGCGCTGCGCAGCGCCATCAAGACCGTCCGCGTGGCCGTGGACAAGAAAGACAAGGACGGCGCGCAATCGGCGTTCCGCACGGCGTCCTCGGTCATCGACCGCATGGCACGCAAGGGCTTCATCCACAAGAACGCCGCGGCACGCTACAAGAGCGGCCTGAACAGCAAGGTGCGCGTTCTGGCGAAAGCCTGATTCAACCGGGACTCCAAACAAAAAAGCCGGCTTGCGCCGGCTTTTTTGTTTTTACAACCTGCTTACATCACCACCATGTTGTCCCGATGGATGAGTTCGGGCTCGTCCACGTATCCCAAGATAGTTTCAATCTGGTCGCTTGGCTTGCCGATGATACGGCGCGTATCGTCGGCACCGTAATTGACAAGCCCGCGCGCGACCTCGCGCCCGTGCGCATCGCAGCAGGCCACGATCTCGCCGCGCGTGAAACTGCCCTCGACGGCCTTCACCCCCACCGGCAGCAGGCTCTTGCCGGCCTCACGGATAACCCGCACCGCGCCCTCGTCCAGCACCAGCTTGCCGGCGGTGTGCGCGTGCGCCGCGAGCCATTGCTTGCGCGCCGCGAGCCGCTCCTGCGCCGGGCGCAGATGCGTGCCGAGGGTCTCGCCACCCAGCACGCGCGCGAGCACGTCGATTTCGCGCCCCGGGGCAATCACGGTCGCCGCGCCCGAGTTCGCCGCGCGCTCGGCCGCGAGCAGCTTGGTGCGCATGCCACCGCGCCCGAGCGCGCCCGAGCCGCCGGCCATTTCCAGCAGGCGCACGTCACCGGCCTCACCCTCGTGCACCAGTCTGGCGGCCGGGTCCTGACGCGGATCGCGCTCGTAGAGTCCGGCCTGGTCGGTGAGAATCACCAACAGATCGGCCTCGACCAGGTTGGCCACGAGCGCCGCCAGCGTATCGTTGTCGCCGAAGCGAATCTCGTCCGTCGCCACGGTGTCGTTTTCGTTGATCACCGGCACCGCCCCGAGCGCCAGCAGCGTGGTGAGCGTGCTGCGGGCGTTGAGATAGCGGTTGCGGCTGGCCAGATCCTCGTGCGTGAGCAACACCTGCGCCGTGTGCAACCCGTGGCGCTGGAACGCGGTTTCATATGCCTGCACCAGCCCCATCTGGCCGATCGCGGCCATGGCCTGCAGTTCGTGCAACGCATGCGGGCGGGTCTTGCGTCCCAGGCGCTGCATGCCGGCCGCGACCGCGCCGGAGGTGACCAGTACGACGTCGATTTTCCGCTGGCGCAGGCCGGCAATCTGCGCCGCCCAATCGCCGATGCCCTCGACGTTCAGGCCCTGAGCATCTCGCGTGAGCAGTGCGCTTCCGATCTTGACCACCACGCGGCGCGTGTGCACGAGCGTCTGGCGCCGGTCAGATGTTTTGTTCGGTGACATGGCTCTCGGCTTTCTTGTTCAGTTCATCCAGGCGTTGCATCAAATCATACGTCAGCTCGCGGCAACCCTCACCCGCGATGGCGCTGATGCGGTACACCGGCCGTTTCCAGCGCAGCGCCTTGACCAGTTCCCGGGCGCGCGCCTCGCGCTCCGTCGCCGGCACCAAGTCCATTTTATTCAATACCAGCCAGCGCTCGCGCGCCGCCAGCTCCTTGCTGAACTTCTTGAGCTCGCCCTCGATGGCGCGCACGGCCAGCGCCAGCTCCTTGCCCGATTCCGCCGCGCTCATGTCCACCAGGTGCAGCAGGATGCGCGTGCGCGCCAGATGGCGCAGGAACTGGATGCCGAGGCCGGCGCCCTCGGCCGCGCCCTCGATCAACCCGGGGATGTCGGCGGCGACGAAGCTGCGATGCTCGCCGACGCGCACGACCCCGAGATGCGGATGCAGCGTGGTGAACGGATAGTCCGCCACCTTGGGCCGCGCCTGCGACACCGCGCGCAGCAACGTCGACTTGCCGGCATTCGGCAGCCCGAGCAGACCCACGTCGGCCAGCACCTGCAGCTCAAGCGCGAGTTCGCGCACTTCGCCGGGCTGCCCGGGCGTGGTCTTGCGCGGCGCGCGGTTGACGCTCGACTTGAAGCGCGTATTGCCCAGCCCGTGCCGGCCGCCGCGCGCCACCAGCAACTGCTCGCCCTCGCGCGTGATTTCGCCAATGACCTCGGAGGTATCGGCTTCCGTGACCTTCGTGCCTACCGGAACCGGCAGGAACAGATCCGCGCCCTGCTTGCCGCTGCGGTCGGCGCCGCCGCCCTTTGCGCCATTCTGCGCCTGGAACCGGCGCGTGTGCCGGTAGTCGGCGAGCGTGTTCAGTCCCTCGCGCCCGACGAGATAGACGCTGCCGCCGTCGCCGCCGTCGCCGCCATCCGGCCCGCCGAGCGGAACGAATTTCTCGCGCCGGAACGACAGCGTGCCGTTGCCGCCGCTACCGGCCTGCACGCGAATCGTGACTTCGTCAACGAATTTCATGGCATCAGAGAAAAGAGTAAAGAGAAAAGAGCGGCGAAGAACCTGGTACAGCACTGTCCTCCTTTTCTCTTTTCTCTTGCATCTTTTCTCTCCCAATAAAACAAAAACCCCGCCGTGTTGCCAGGGCGGGGTTTTGGATTCCGGACGGTCAGGACTCAGCCCGCGATGACGCTGACCACCTTGCGGTTGCGCGGGCCCTTCTGTTCGAACAACACCTTGCCGTCGCGGGTGGCGAACAGGGTATCGTCCTTGCCGATGCTGACGTTGGTGCCGGGATGAAACTGCGTGCCGCGCTGGCGCACCAGAATGTTGCCCGCGAGCACTCCCTCACCGGCAAAACGCTTGACCCCGAGTCGCTGGGCGTGGGAGTCGCGGCCGTTGCGCGAACTGCCGCCTGCTTTTTTATGTGCCATGGATGCTTCCTCGTCCGATGCTTAATCAGCCGCCGATGCGGGTGATTTCAATTTCGGTGAAATCCTGCCGGTGACCGATGGTCTTACGGAAATGTTTGCGGCGGCGGCGCTTGAAGACGCGAATTTTCTCGCCGCGTCCGTGGCCCTTCACGGTCGCCGTCACCGCGGTGTTCGCCAGCATCGGATTGCCGACCTGCACGCCGCTCTCGCCGGCGACGAGCAGCACGCGGTCGAGCTGGATGGCCTCGCCCGCCTGCGCGTCGAGCTTCTCGACCCGGATGACATCGCCGGGGGATACCCGGTACTGTTTGCCGCCGCTTTCAATGACCGCGTACATGTTCGCTCCCGATCCGGTAAATCAGGGCGTATTACCCTGAAAAGGCCGGCAATTCTAGCGGTTGCCGCCGGTGGCGTCAAACTTCCGCCCGCGGCGCGGCGCGACCGGAATCGCGAGGGTTGACGACCGGCAACCCCGACCCCTAGCATGCCGGCCCGGCATCGATTCAGGCCTCACCCGCTACCGCTTCTGCCCATGGATTTTGACCGCATCAAGGCCCTGGCCCTGAACGACCTCGAGCACGTCGATCGCGAGATCCTGACCCGGCTGCAATCCGAGGTGGTCCTGATCAACCAACTCGGGAGTTACATCATCCGCAGCGGCGGCAAGCGCCTGCGGCCGGTGCTGGTGCTGCTCGCCTGCCGCGCGCTCGGTTACCGCGGGCAGACCCATATCCTGCTCGCCGCCATTGTCGAATTCATTCATACCGCCACCCTGCTGCATGACGACGTCGTGGACGCCTCGGAAATGCGCCGCGGTCAATCGACCGCCAACGTCATCTGGGGCAACGAGGCGAGCGTGCTCGTCGGCGATTTCCTCTACTCGCGCGCCTTCGAGATGATGGTCGAGGTGGACAACATGCGCGTGATGGACGTCCTCTCGCATGCCACCAATACCATCGCCAAGGGCGAGGTTCAGCAGCTGCTCAACTGCCACGACCCGGAGACCACCGAGGAGCGCTACCTCGAGGTCATCCGCAACAAGACCGCCAAGCTGTTCGAAGCCGCCGCCCGCCTCGGCGCCGTCATCAGCGGCTCGGACGCCGGCATCGAATCGGCCATGACGGCCTACGGGATGCACCTCGGGACGGCGTTCCAGCTCATTGACGACGCCCTCGACTATGGCCGCAACAATCCGGCGCTCGGCAAGAACATTGGCGACGACCTGGCGGAGGGCAAACCGACGCTGCCCCTGATCCACGCCCTGGCGCATGCCGACGGGAAATCACGCCCGCTGCTGCGCCAGGCGATCCTCGACGGGGGGATGTCGCAGGCGGAGGCCGTGCTGGATGCCATTGAATCCACGGGGTCGCTCGCGTACACTGCGCGCCGGGCCGAAGCGGAGGCCGCGCTCGCGAGACAGGCCCTGGCCGTCATCCCGGATTCGCCTTACAAGCAGGCGCTTCACGATCTGGCCCATTTTTCCGTCCATCGCGATCATTAAAGTTAGGTCACCATTCGGGGTGTAGCTCAGCCTGGTAGAGCACTTGCTTCGGGAGCAAGGGGCCGGAGGTTCGAATCCTCTCACCCCGACCAAATTTAAGGGACGAGGCGCGAGATACAAGGTACGAGGAAAAATCTCATCCTCATGCTCCCGTCATCCACGTCTTACTGCCTCGCATCTCGCCCCTCGTATCTCGTACCTTCTTCATGGGACAGCTGATCCGCATCATTATCATTCTGCTCGGCTTATGGCTGGTGGTGCATTACATCCGCCGCGCCCTCGCCCGGCGCCGTAGCTCCGCCGAGCCGAGGCCGGACCGTCCGGCGCCCATGCTGACCTGCTCCGTCTGCGGCACCCATGTTCCTGAATCCGAGGCCGTACATGCGGCCGGCAAAACCTACTGCAGCGAGGAACACCGCCGGGCGGCCGGATCTGGCTAGCGTTTTGACTCGCCACATCCCCTGTGGCTCGCCCCTCCGGGACGCGCTAAAGCGCGCCAAATTTCGTTCCTGACGAAATTTTGCCCCCGGCCCGGAACTGTGCTACTTCAAGTATGGTATGGCACCACGACCAGACACGATGCCACAGTACTTAGGAATGGGGAGATCATGGAATCAGGCTTGAGCCGGGAAGAAAGCCGGGCCGCGGTAGAGGCCCAGAACTGGAAGCTGCTCGGCTTCTTTAACTACTACCGGCTGGCGATCGCGCTTGCCGCCGTCGGAATCAGTTTCTTCGCGCCCGCTATCCCGCCGTTCGGTAGCCGCACACCGGGGCTGTTTCAGGCCGCCGCGATCGTTTATGCCGCTCTCGGTACCGCCGGTTTGCTGACCATACGCGAGCGCCGATTCAATTTCGAGACACACACCACGCTGCTCACCTTCGCCGACATCGTACTGCTTACGGTGCTGATGCATGCAAGCGGCGGGCTGGGGAGCGGACTCGGCCTGCTGCTGGTGGTGGCCATCGGCGGCGGCAGTCTGCTGCTTTCACGTCTCATCACCATCTTCTACGCCTCACTGGCGAGCATTGCCGTGATACTGGAGCACTCCTGGGATTACCTTACCGGCAACGTGACTTCCCTGGCCGGACTGAGCCAAGACTACCCCCAGGTGGGCATGCTCGGCATCGGTTTCTTCGTCACCGCCTTTCTCGGTTACACCCTCGCCGAGCGGCTGCGCGCGACCGAGGCGATCGCCGAGCGCCGCGGCGTCGATCTCGCCAATCTCACCCAGGTTAATGCGCTCGTCATCCAGCACATGCAGATCGGCGTTCTGGTCTGCGACGCCGACGGCCACGTCCGCCTCGGCAACCAGGCAGCGCAGAAATTCCTCGGCCAGGCGCTGGCGTCCGGCAAACTGTCCCCGCTCACGGCGGTTTCTCCCGATCTCGCCATCCAATTGTTCCGCTGGCTGGGCGAAGAACAGAGCAGCGGCCGTGGGCGCAGCGTGTTCACGACACGCGCCGGCTATACCGTCCTGCCCCGGTTCGTGGCGCTTGGCGAGGACAAGGCCGCCGGCGCGCTGATTTTCCTCGAGGACATGGCGGTACTGAAGCAACAGGCGCAACAGCTGAAGATGGCCTCGCTGGCCCGCCTCACCGCCTCGATCGCCCACGAAATCCGCAATCCCCTCGGCGCCCTGGCCAATGCCGCGCAACTACTCGGGGAGGCGGCACAGCAGAACGACCAGGAAAAGCGCCTGGTCAAGATCATTGAGGACCAGAGCCGGCGCATGAACGTGATCGTCGAGAACGTCACCCAACTCAGCCGGCGCGACCACGTAAGCCCGGCGCGCTTCCTGCTTGACCCGTGGTTGGGCGAATTCATGCGCCAGTACGCGGACACCGCGCGGGTCGCGCACGAAATCTTCACCCTCAGCGAGCGCGCCGACGGCGTCGAGGTTTGCATGGACCCGGAGCAGCTCTATCAGGTGGTGAGCAACCTGTGCCAGAACGCGCTGCGCCACAGCCCGCCGTTCACCGGCACGCCGCTGATCCGTCTCGATACCGGTCACGATCCGGAGCAGCGGCCCTACCTGGATGTCATCGACTGGGGCGCGGGCGTCGCGCCGGACATCGTGGATTTCATCTTCGACCCGTTCTTCACCACGACCCCCAAGGGCACCGGGCTGGGCCTGTATATCGCCAAGGAGCTGTGCGAAGGCAACGGCGCCGCCCTGGGATACCACGCCGGTGAAGGCAAGGTGGGCTCCCGTTTCCGTGTGACCTTCGCCCGGCCGGAAGACTGTCTTGAATTCGGTGCCGTCTGAGATGGGCGCCGTCAAAAACCAGATCCTGATCGTCGACGACGAACCGGACATTCGCGAGGTGTTGGAGCTCACGCTCGGGCGCATGAATCTCGAAACCCGCAGCGCCTCCAACCTGGACGAGGCGCGGCAACTGCTCGAACAGTTCCACTTCGATTTGTGCCTGACCGACATGCGCCTGCCGGACGGTAGCGGTATCGCGCTCGTGAAACACATCCAGGAAAAATTCCCCCAGATGCCGGTGGCGGTGATCACCGCCTTCGGCAACATGGAGACCGCCATTGCCGCGCTCAAGGCCGGAGCCTTCGACTTCGTCTCCAAACCGCTCGACCTCAATGACCTGCGCAACATCGTGCGCCTGGCGCTGAAAGTGCCGCGCCCGGCCGGCACGGCCGTGGCCGCGGCCACGACCGAGCAGGCGCAGATCGGCAAAAAAATGCTGGGTGAGTCGCCCGCCATCCAGAAGGCCCGGGCCATGATCGAAAAACTCGCGCGTGGCCAGGCGCCGGTGTACATCAGCGGCGAATCGGGCACCGGCAAGGAACTGGCCGCGCGCCTCATTCACGAGCTGGGGCCGCGTGCCGACAAACCGTTCGTGCCGGTCAACTGCGGCGCCATCCCCGAGAGCCTCATGGAAAGCGAGTTCTTCGGCCACAAAAAAGGCAGCTTCACCGGCGCGGTACAGGACAAGGAAGGCCTGTTCAAGGCCGCCGACGGCGGCACGCTGTTTCTCGACGAGGTCGGCGACCTGCCCCTGGCCATGCAGGTAAAACTGCTGCGCGCCATCCAGGAAAAATCCATCCGTCCGGTCGGCACCCAGACGGAAATCAGGATGGACGTGCGTATCCTGAGTGCGACCCACAAGAACCTGCATGAGCTGGTGACCGGCGGCCATTTTCGTCAGGACCTTTACTACCGCCTCAACGTCATCGAATTGCCGATGCCGAGCTTGCGGGAACGCGCCGAGGATATTCCGTTGCTGGCAGAACAGTTCTGCGCGCGACTGGCGACGGGGCTGGGCATGACCCCCCCGCGTCTGACCGATGGGGCGTTGGAAGCGCTCAGGCGTTACCCCTTCCCCGGCAACGTGCGCGAGCTGGAAAACATTCTCGAACGGGCACTGACCCTGTGCGACGGGCAGGAAATCACGGCGGAGGACCTGCAACTGCCGGCGACAGATAGCTCGGCGGGTGTGCAAGCCGCGTTTTCCGGGGAGGAGTCGCTGGATGACTACATTGAGCGGGTGGAGCGGGCGGCCATCGAGAAGGCGCTGGGGCAGGCCAACCAGAACAAGACCGCCGCCGCCAAGCTGCTCGGCATCAGTTTCCGGGCCTTGCGTTACAAACTGGAAAAACTCGGCATCGAATAATCACCGCTTGTCGGGTATTTCACCCATTCTTTCCGATGTCACGCAGCCGCTTTGCGTCAACGTCTGACAAAACACGGCAGCTTGCCGTCATCCGGTTTTTGTCTCTCAGGAAAATTAAAATGGGGTGATAAAATTTCCTTTTTCTATCAATATGATATATGAGCTAACTTTACACGTCGTATTGAAAATGAATGGCATATTTTGTGCATAAATCCTGTGTTGGACAGATAAGCAGAGTTTCATCGCGTTTCAGTCGCTTTGACAACGATTGCAACTCTGCTAATTATCATCAGAGGAAATCTCGGAAAGCATCGGCCCGGAATTGTTCCGGGAACATCAAAGTAAAAAGTAGTACCGTCGATAAAGGGACGGTTTTTTCCGGGGTGGCCTCGTTCCGTAAACGCACTCAACACCTCATGGAGGCTTAAATGAAAGCATTGCAAAAAGGCTTCACCCTGATCGAACTGATGATCGTCGTCGCGATCATCGGCATCCTCGCGGCCATCGCGATCCCTGCGTACCAGGACTACACCGTCAAGGCGAAGGTGAGCGAAGGCCCGGCCATGGCGGCGCCGGTATTCACCGCGCTCGGGCTGGCCTGCTCGGACGCGACCTGGTCCGCGACCATGACCGTGGCCTCCCTGAACCTGCCCGGCAGCGGCACGGCCTACACGGTACCTTCCTCCAGATACATATCTGCCATCACGCTGCAGAGCGTAGCCGCTTCGACGGTCACCGTTCGCATCGCGTACCTCGCCATGGGCACTGCCATTACTGCAGGTCAATATGTCGATTACGATATGGTCTGCTCCAGCACCGGGACCACCAAGGCCATTAATACCGGCTCCACGGTGTCGGCGAAATACCGTCCGAGCACATAATTATTTACCTGATGTATTTCGCGATTCAAAAGAGCCCGCTGTCAGTCAGCGGGCTCTTTTTTCTAACAATCTCATAATCTTCGTTATGCGTCCCACCGGATAACAAACGCATTTAACACTTCATGGAGGCTTAAATGAAAGCATTGCAAAAAGGCTTCACCCTGATCGAACTGAT
>CAKKQL010000187.1 GCA_919902095.1 Acidiferrobacterales bacterium | reverse complement strand
GCCGGCGAAGAGGCGGTCGCGAGCCTGCTGAACGAGATGGATCTCAGCCAGCTCAGGCGCGAGGTCGAGGAACTCGGCGACGTCGAGGCGGCGCTCGAGCGCATCAGGGACGGGACGTTCGGGAAATGCGCCGACTGCGGCGACGCCATCGACCGCGAGCGGCTGGCGGCCTATCCCACCGCCAAGCGCTGCATCACCTGCCAGACCAGACGCGAGACCGCCAGGCGCGGCGGGCGCGACGCCACACCGAGCCTGTAGCGAACGCGGAGTGTGGAATTCGGAATGCGGAATCGGGTGATGTTCATTCCGCACCCCACACTCCGCATTCCGCACTAACGCAGTCCTGCCAGCTCCTGCAGCAGCCGCCAGTTCCTGAGGCGGTCCTCCTGCGCCTTGAGCAACTCCGGGGACGGGTTGCCGTCCTTGTCGAAGTGCTTGGCGAAGCGCCCCTCGGTGCGCGCGAACGCGACGAAGTCGATGCGCGCGCCCTTCGGCGTCACGTACCAGTCGTCCTTGCGCGCCGGGTTGCCCTGGAGCGACAACCGCTGCTTCAGCGCCTCGCCCGCGCGCGGGTCGTAGACGAGCAGGGGAAACGCGCGCGCGTCCACCGCGAGCTTCGATTGCAATACCGCGGCGTCGTCGCCGATCCCGTGCTCCGGCTGGCAGGGCGCGTAGGCGATGACAACCGCCGGTCCCGGGTATTCGTTGGCGGAAAGCACGGCACGATAGAAATGATTGACGTGCGCGCAGGTGGTCTGGGCGACGAACACATCCGGGTGCATGATCGCGATCTGCGCGAGTTCCTTGCGCCGCTCGGATTTGCCGTGGCTCGATTTCCCGTAGGCCGACATCTTCGAGTCCTGCGCGAGGAACGTCGAGGTCGAGGCCTGGCCGCCGGTGTTGGAGTACACCTGGGTGTCGAGCACCAGCACCTTGATGTCCATGCCGCTCATGAGCATGCGCGACAGCGACTGGAAGCCGATGTCGAGCATCGCGCCGTCGCCGCCCAGCACCCACAGGCGCTTGTCCTTCAGGCCCTGCTTGTCCCACATGGCGCGGACGCCCATGGCCACCGCCGGCGCGTTCTCGAACAGCGAGTTGGTCCACGGCACGCGGTAGGGATTGTACGGATAGGTCGAGCCGAACACGGTGTTGCAGCCGGTGGCCGCGACAATGCCCATGGAATTTTCGCCGTGGGCGAAGGCGGTGGCGGTCAGCATCATGCGGATGGCGGTGGCCTCGCCGCAGCCCATGCACGAGGCCGCACCGCCGCAATACAGATGCGTGGACTGCTTCAGCATCATGTCCGGCAGCATCTTGTCCTGAATGTAGTCGCGCGGCGTATCGGGCAGTTCCCGGAAGATCCGGGTTGAGGTGCGGTATTGCGCGAGGTTCGCGTCGGTCTTGGGGATCATCCTGAGCGCCCGATGATCGCCGCAGGCGGACACGCACTCGCCGCAGCCCTTGCACTTCGAGGGATCGGTGATCAGGAAAAACAGGCCGCCCTCTTTTCCCTTGCGCGCCGGCACGTCGAAATATTTCGTTGTCCGGGCGAATTGCGCGCCGACGAACCCGCCGTGCGCCTCGCCCCGGAGTTGCTCGATGAGCGCGGCGTGTTTCGCCGCCGGCACGACCTTGGCCAGAATCGCGGTATCCGGGCATTGCGTGACGCACTCCATGCAGCCGACGCATGCGGCGGCGTCGAGCTCGGGCAGGTCCGGCGCGATCGTCGAAAAATCGCGCGCCGCGCCGGTGGCCGGCGGTACCCAGGAAAGCCCGGCGGTGTCATCGGCCGGCAGGCCCATCTCGGCGCTCCCGTCCTCGTAGGCGTCCACCACCTTGCGCGTGAAGTCGTCGCCGGTGACGTAGCGGAGCTTGAAGGCTTCGAGCGGGCTGGTCATGGGGTCGGTTCAGGCGCTGGCGGCGGCCGCGCTCAGGCGCGCGCAATCCAGTTCGCGCACGTCGAAGTAGCCGCGCTTCACGGCCGCGAGGTTGGTTTCGACCACCCGCGCGCCGCGGCGTCCGAAATATTTCTCGAGCGCGCTTCCGACCG
This sequence comes from Acidiferrobacterales bacterium, assembly GCA_919902095.1. Next base: position 2,245 of record CAKKQL010000187.1, on the reverse strand, counting down.
CCGCGAACAGCTGCTCGTCGGTCAGGCCCTTCGCGCGCACGAACGGTACCGTGCTCAGGAATACCCCGAGCAGCACGATACCCTGCATGCGCAGCGCGAGGTCGGGGGTGGCGGCGAGGTCGCGCGCGATCCCGATGGCATCGAGGTAGAGCACGCGCAGCCCGCGGCGCGCGATGATCTCGCGCGCGTCCGGCGGGATATGTGCCCAGACCTCGGCGTCGGTCTGCGCGCGGCTTTGCAGGAACAGCACGCCGCCCGCGCGCAGCCCGAGCAGGGGATCGGAGGCGTGGAAGGCGTTGGCGTCGTGCACCGGCACGAAGTCCACGTACACAAGCTCGGAATGCTCGCGAATCGGTTCGTTGGCGACCGTCAGATAATACGTGGTCGGCAGGCCCTTCTTGTCCGAGCCGTATTTGGGGTAGGCCTGGACGTGCAGGCCGAACACCTCTTCCACGAGCGAGGCGATCACCTTGTTGGTCGTGACCGATCCGAAACCGCCGACCGAGTGGCCGCGCATGGAGAAGGCGCCGGCCGGGCGCACGTCCGGATCGTGGCGGCGTTCGAGCGCCGCCGGATGACGTATGCCGAGCGCGAAGAACGGCTTGCCGCCCTCAATCATGTTCTGCGCGGTCGCGATCAGGTCGCCGACGCGCACGTCGCGCGAGCCGAGGCCATACACGCCCGAATAAAACTTCGGCATGCGCGCGAGCGGTTCGTAGCCGGCCGCGCCCGCCGCCGCATCCGCGAACGCCGCCTTGACCTCGGTCGTCAGCGGATTGTCCTTGGCGAGCGGATTGTCCATGCGTTCGACGATCGAGATCGCCTGACAGTTTCTCAGCGCCGCGACCAGCGCGCGCGCCGGGAACGGGCGGAAGCTCGTGACGTGCAGCAGGCCGACCTTCCAGCCTTTCTCGCGCCGCATCCAGTCCACCGCCGGCATCGCGGTTTCCATCACCGAGCCCAACCCCACGATCGCGATCTCGGCGTCGTCGAGCCGGTATGCATCAATTAAGCCGTAGTGCCGGCCGGTGAGGCGGTGAAACTCCTCAAACGCCTCCTGCAAGTGGCGCGGCACCGCGTCGTACCAGGCGCGCTGCGCGATCTTGCCTTTCATGTAGGCGTCCTGGTTCTGCACCACGCCGGTTTGCAGCGGCTGCGCGGGGTCGAACAGGTTCACCAGCCGCGTGCGCGGGTCGCCGATGTACGCGCGCATCATCTCGGGTTCGGCCAGGCGCACGTTTTCGATCGTGTGGGTGGTAAGAAAGCCGTCCTGGACCGAGAAAAAGGGCGTGCTCGAGGCCTCGGCCGCGCGCCGCGCGATCAGCCCCAGGTCCTGCGCCTCCTGCGCGTTGCGCGCGAACAGCATGCCCCAGCCGCAGTCGGCCACCGCCATGACGTCGTCGTGGCCGGCGTGCACGTTGAGCGCCTGCGAGGTCAGCGCCCGTGCCCCGATATGAAACACCGCCGGCAGGCGTTTGCCGGCGATGGTGTAGAGCGCCTCTTTCATCAGCACGAGGCCCTGGCCGGAGGTGAAATTGGTCACGCGTCCGCCCGCGAGCGCGAAGCCCTCGCAGGCCGAGGCTGACGAGTGCTCGCTCTCGGGTTCGAGGAAGAACAGCGCCTCGCCCCAGAGATTCTTCTGGCCGTTGGCGACCGCGAGTTGATAGCCCGAGCCCATGTTGGTCGAGGGCGTGATCGGGTAGGCGCAGGCGCCTTCGGAGATGTGCGACTCGATCCACACCACCGCGGCCGAGCCGTCGGCCGTGGTCGGGGTGCCGGGGTACAGTACGTTCATGAGTAAATTGCGAACATGCGCGCCGCCAATGATAGAGCAGAGCCATCGCGGATGGCCATGAGGCGGCGTGTGGGGCTAACCGCCGCCCCAACGGCTGCTACGCGTAGATCACGCAGTTCTCGCAGACCGTCCCGGTCACGTCCTTCTTGAGGTGCGCAGCCCGCAGCGCCTGGTAGAGCTTGCCGTTCCAGGCCTCCATGAAGCCTTCCTTTGTGAGATCGCCCATGTGGAAGCGGCCGTCGTGGTCGAAACAGCAGGCCGAGAGCTTGGCGTCCCAAGAGATGTGACCCTCGGTGAACACCGCCCAGCACGGCAGTGGGTCGCGCAGCGCGCCCAGGCGCCCGCGGTTGCCCTGGATCGGTTTCCAGCCGCGGGCTTTTTCCCGCTCGCTCACGAACGCCGCCTGGTTGTAGAGCGGCAGCGCGTAGACTTCGTCCACGTACGGGCGGA
>CAKKQL010000186.1 GCA_919902095.1 Acidiferrobacterales bacterium | reverse complement strand
AGCGCGTCAACGATACCCACGGGCACCACATCGGCGACCGCGTGCTCGCCGAGATCGCGCGCGTGCTGCACAGCTCGGTGCGTGGCACCGATGTCGTGGGGCGTTTCGGCGGCGACGAATTCATTCTGATTCTGCCCGATACCCCGCTCGCCGGCGGTACCACCGTGGCGCAACGCCTGCAGCAGGCGCTCGGCCGCTGGACCGATCAACAGCAGATGGATCTGAGCCTGTCGATCGGTCTCGGCCAGGCGCCGCAGCACGGCCGTGATCTCAAGAGCGTGCTCGAGCGCGTGGACCAGGCGATGTACCAGAGCAAGCAGCAACGCGGCCAAGGCGGTATCCTGCGCGTCGGCGAGGCGCTGCCGGCATGAGCGAGGCGGAGACATGAACGAATTACAGCAACTGCAGGAGCGCCTGCGCGCCTTCGCGCGGGCGCGCGACTGGGAGCAGTTTCACTCGCCCAAGAACCTGTCAATGGCGCTCATCGTCGAGGCGGCCGAACTGGTCGAGCACTTCCAGTGGCTGACCGAGCCGCAGAGCCGGCGCCTCGACCCGAAGACCTTCGCCGCGGTGGAGCAGGAAATCGCCGACGTGTTTATTTACCTCGTTCGTCTGTCCGATCTGCTCGGGATGGACCTGCTTGACGCCGCGGCCCGCAAAATCGCGCTCAACGAGCAGAAATATCCCGCCGACGAAGTCCGGGGCAAAGCCGATAAAAGATAGGGCGCCGTTCCGGCGCATTGGAATTCGGAGTGCGGAATTTTTTAAGGTGTTTTATTTATTCCGCACTCTGCTGTGCAGGACGCACGAATGCCGCGGGCGCAGGGATACGCGGGAGCGGCCGCATTCGCCATTCCGCATTTAGCTAGCGTCCCGGCCCGGAATGCGGGCGCCCACCCGCGGGCCCGTTCGGCGGACGCGCGCCGGGCCGTCCCTCGCCGGTCGGCGGGTTCTGCCGCTGGCGCAGGCCCTCGTGGAATTTCTGTCGCTCCTCCGGGCTCATGTTCTTCAACCGTTCCCGCAGCGCCTCGCGCTCGCCCGGTTGCTGGTTGCGCGGGCGTTCGAGACGTTCACGCTCGCGCGCACGTTCCTCCGGCGGCATGTTCTTCCAGCGTTCGTGCAGTTCGCGGCGTTTCTCCGGCGGCATGGTCCGGAAGCGTTCCTGCGCCTGCCGCAGCCGCGCCTGCTCCGCGGGCGGCAGCTTCTTGAAGCGCTCGAAGCGTTCGCGCACGTGACCGCGTTCCTCCGGCGTCATCTGCTGCCATTTCTCGAAGCGGCCACGCGCCTGGCCGCGCTCCTCGGGCGACATCCGGTTCCAGCGTTGCACGCCCTGGAGCAGGTGCTGCCGGCGTTCGGGCGGGAGATTGTCCCAGCGCTCCTTCATCGGTTTGAGGGTGCGTTGTTCTTCCGTGCTCAGCTGTTCCCAGCGCCGCGGGGTGTTTTCCCCGGCCGCCGCCAGCGCCGCCATCGGCCCCAGCAGCATCAGCAGCATCAGCAGACAAAACACCGGCATGCGTTTATTCACGTGCAGACTCCTTTGGACGGCGCGCGGGTGGTGCGCGTTCGGTATCCGTCATGGTTTCATTCCACTGGCCCGTGGCGGTCTCCCAGCTGCCGAGGAATTCCAGCAACTCGGGCGAGACCGCCGTCTCTTTCGCGCGCGTCTTGTCCGCGGTTGTCGCGGTCGCGGGTTCGGCCGCCGCCAGCGGCTGACACAGCGCGAGCGCCAGCAACAGCAGCAGCGAGCGCTCAGCCGGCATCGACGCGGCTCGCCAGCCACTGATAGAACTCAAGCTCGGCATAGAACTCCGGGCTCTCCTTCGACGCCAGCAGTTCGATGTCCTCGATCCCGGTCAGCGGCGCGCCGGCGGGGGTGGCAAACCACAGCGCGCTGACCACCGCGACCGCCACCAGGCCCAGCGCCGCGCTGCCGAGCGGCAGCCACCAGCGCACCCGCGGCCGGCGCGCGGCCGGCGCCGGTGCCGTTTCCGCCAGTTGCCAGGCGCGGGCGCGCGCGCCGCGCAGGCGCGCAACGGTGGTTTCGTCGAGGCGGCTGGCGGCTTCGTCCAGCAGGCGCCGCGCCTGCTGTTCCAGCAGCGGATCGTTTTTTTCCGTCATGGCCAGTGCTCTCCAAGCATGTCGCGCAGACTGTGCACCGCGCGCGAGTAATGGGTTTTCACGCTGCCTTCGGCGCAGCGCATGGCGCGCGCCGTCTCGCCGACATCGAGTCCTTCCCAGACGCGCAGCAGGAAGGCCTGTTGCTGGCGCAGCGGCAGGCGCTTGAGCGCCGCCTCCAGCGCGGTCAGCGTGCGCCGGTTCGCCGTCTGCGTTTCCGGATTGGGACTGGCGCCGTCCGGCAGGTTGAGCAGCGGATCCTCGTCCGTATCCTCGTCGCGCGCGAGCCACACGCGCCAGCGCGACCGCACCCGTGTCCGACGGTGCCAGTCGTTGATGCGGCTTTGCAGGATGTTGTGGAACAGCGGCCCCCATTCCGCCTCCGGCCGGCCGGCGTAGTGCCGGACCATCGTCAGCATGGCATCCTGCACGATATCGAGCGCCTCCTCGCCGTCGCGGGTCGCCAGGCGCGCGGTCACGAAGGCGCGCCGCTCGACGCCGGCCAGAAACCGGTCCAGGGCTTGTTTGGCGTCCAGCGTCGATCTCCTCTCGGGATGAATGGCGCCGCCCGGTCGCCCGTGCGCCTGCCATCGGCCTGGTCCGGCCAGGCCGCGGACGCGGCGCGCGCCGCACGGCCGCGTGCGCCGGCCTATTTTCGGCGCACCCGCTCCGCCGGTCCAGCCGTTAGCGGGCACGCCTGCGGCGCCGGCGGCACGCCGATGTTTCCCGAGCAAGGATGCCACCTCATATATAACGTCCTGCCGCGGCGCCGGTTGACAGCGGTTTTGCCGGCAAACGACCGCGGGCCGGCGCCGGCGGCGAATTGACTCCCGGTCGTGCCGGGGTATTATCAACGCACACACGCCGCCGCGGGCGTACAGACCGCCGGCGACCCGACAAGAACAGGAATATCCGATATTCCGGGAGACAGCATGAAGCACTACGCGTGGTGGATGATCCTGGCCGTGGCCCTGGTCGCCGGACCGGTCGGTTGCGGCAAGAAGGAGGTCGACGAGCTCAAGACCCGGGCGGTCGGCCTGGAGAAAGAACTCGCCGAGACCAAGGGCAAGCTCGCGGATCGGGACAAGGAAGTGGCCGAGCTCAAGACCAAGGCCGAGCAGAACCAGGCCAACATCGATGCGCTCACGGCCGAGCTGGTGAAGGTCAAGGCCGAAAGCAAGAAGCTTCAGCAGGACGGCAAGAAACGCTGAACAAATGCGGCCGCTCCAGCACATCCCTGTGCTTCGCGGCACTTGTGCATCCTGCACATCGGAATGCGGAATGTGGAATTCGGAATAACGGCACATTCTTGTTTTACATTCCGCACTCCACATTCCGCATTTGGACCCACGGTTTTTTCGTCAGCTTCATGTGCGATATCTGCAGCGACGAGCAGCCGGACATCGGCGTCGGCCGCTCCACAGCCTGTGCTACCATGACACCATTATTATCCTGCCGGACGACACCCGCAGGGTGAACCGTCCCGAGCACGGCGGGTCGGGGCGCATCAGCGTCCAGTAAGGAAGCTGGAAATAGCCCGGGCGTACCGCGGCCGACCAGTTTCGAGGAGAGAGGGGAGGCTCAGGCCACCGCCGGTCCGTCATGCTGCCCAAGCGCATACTGCTTCTCGGCGCCTTCGGTCCTTTCGGCCGGCGCATTGCCCAGTCGCTCGCGCGCCTGCCGGACGCCGAATGCCTGCTCGGCGCCGAGCCGACGAACACCGCCGAACGCCTAGCGCGCGAGATCGGTGTCCGCGTCGTTGCCGTCAACCCGCACGAGCCCGAATCCATACGCCACGCGCTGCCCGGCGTGTTCGCCGTGGTCAATACCTGCGGCCCGTTTCTCGAACCGGCGTACACCGTGGCCGAGCAGTGCGCCGAACACGGCGTGCACTACGTCGATCCGAGCGATGCCCGTGATTACCTCGACGGCATGCAGCGCCTGGCGCGCGTCGCCGAGCGCAGCGGCAGTCTGCTGGTCACCGCCGCGTCGGCCGCGCCCGCGGTCTCGGCGGCGCTGGTCGAGATGCTGCGGCCCGAATTCGACCGCGTGCGCGAGATCCATACCTGTCTCTCGCCCGGCGCGCGTGACCAGCGCGAGCTGGCCACGATGCGCGCGATCCTGAGTTATGCCGACAACCCCCCGCGCATGAAAGAGCGTGGCCGCTGGCGCGAGTTTCACTACTGGAGCCGCCCCCAGACGGTCGCGTTTCCGAAACCGCTCGGCCGCCGGCGCGCCTATCTCTGCGATCATCCCGACCTCGACCTGTTCCCGAAGCGCTATGGCGCGCAGACCGTGACCTTCCGCATCGCGCTGCCGTGGCGCTCGTTCAACCTGGCGCTCGCCGGTGTCGGCTGGCTGCGACGCCACGAGGTGATTACGCAGACGCCGGCGTCGCTGCTGACGCTGGCGCGCGCCGGCGCGCGCCTGCTGCCCACGCGCCGGCTGCCGGGCGGCATCCGCGTGGAGCTGCGGGGCGAGCGGCGCGGCGAAGAACTGACGCATACCGTCGCCCTGCTGGCCCGCGACCGCCACAGCGCGGCGATTTCGACCGCGCCCATCCTGGCGCTGGTGAAGCAGTGGCTTGCCCGTGGCGTCGCCCAGCCCGGTGTCATGCCGTGCGTGGGACTGCTTTCATGGGACGAACTCAAGGCCGAGCTGCGCGACTACGACATCGTGCTGGTGCGCAGCTAGCGTCCGGCACGGACGTGCTACTGGATGCCGTACGCGCCGGCAAGGTAAGCTACGCGCAGGCCGCTTCGGGTTTCCCGCCCGCGGCATTTGTGCTTCCAGCACATCATTAGGTGAGGCGCGCATGAGACCTGGTTTCCGTTTCCGCATCGCGTGGCTGGCGATGTTCGTGCTCGCGCTGGCGCTGGCCGGCTGCGGCAAGAAGGGCCCGCTTTACCTGCCGGACGAGCCGCCCCGGCCGCCCGCCGTGCCGGCCCCCGGAAAGTAGTCCATGATCCCGTTTACCTACCGCCAGCGGCGGCTGCACGCCGAGGACGTGGACGTGTCGGCCATCGCGCAGCAGTTCGGCACGCCGTGCTACGTCTACTCGCGCGCCGCCATCGAGGAGCGTTATCGCGCCTTCGACGTGGCCTTCGGCGGCCGCGACCATCTGGTGTGCTACGCGGTCAAGGCCAATTCCAACCTCGCGGTGCTGAACCTGCTCGCGCGTATGGGGTCCGGCTTCGATATCGTCTCCGGCGGCGAACTCGAACGCGTGCTGCGTGCCGGCGGCGATCCGGCGAAGATCGTGTTCTCGGGCGTGGGCAAGACCGAGGCCGAGATGCGGACGGCGCTTCAGGCCGGCATCCACTGCTTCAACGTCGAGTCCGCGGCCGAACTCGAGCGCCTGAGCGCGGTGGCCGCGGCGCTCGGCAAGACCGCGCCGGTGAGCCTGCGCGTGAATCCGGACGTGGACCCGGGCACGCACCCGTATATCGCCACCGGCCTCAAGGAGAGCAAGTTTGGCATCCCCATCGCCGACGCCGCCGCGCTCTACCGGCGCGCGCGCGAGTTGCCCGGCGTGCGTATCGAGGGCGTAGCCTGCCACATCGGCTCGCAATTGACCGAACTGGCGCCGTTTGTGGAGGCGCTCGATCGCGTCGTGCGCCTGATTCGCGCACTTGCCGACGCGGGCATCGGCCTGCGGCACGTGGACATCGGCGGCGGGCTCGGCATCCGCTACGACGCCGAGCAGCCGCCGGAACCGGCGGCGTACGTGCAGGCGTTGCTGGCGCGGCTCGACGATGAACATTGCCGCGGCTTGCGCGTGCTGATCGAGCCCGGGCGCGCCATCGTCGGCAATGCCGGACTGCTGCTCACGCGCGTGCTGTATCTCAAGCACGGCGACGACCGGAACTTCGCCATCGTCGACGCCGGCATGAACGATCTCGTGCGGCCGGCGCTGTACGCGGCCTGGCACGATATCGCGCCGGCGGCGGCGGACCAACCGCGCCCGCTGCGGCGCTACGACGTCGTCGGGCCGGTGTGCGAAAGCGGCGACTTCCTCGGGCGCGACCGCGAGCTCGGCATCGAGGCCGGTGACCTGCTGGCCGTCGTCTCCGCCGGCGCCTACGGGGCGGTGATGGCATCGAACTACAACTCCCGCCCGCGCCCCCCCGAGGTGATGGTGGACGGCACCAGGATATATGTCGTGCGCCGGCGCGAGACCGTCGCCGAATTATTGGCGCCGGAGGCAATACTGCCCGAATAGAGATAGACAGGATTAACAGGATTTACAGGATTAAAACCAAGGCACGTTAAGCCCTAATCCTGTTAATCCTGTAAATCCTGTCCATTTCATTTTTCTGTTTTTCTTCTCGTGACGGGCGCAAGTAACTT
>CAKKQL010000185.1 GCA_919902095.1 Acidiferrobacterales bacterium | reverse complement strand
AGCAGTCGTCGTGGGAGGCGGTGCGTCTGCATCAAGTGGCGGCCGCGCTCGGCATGACGCTCGACGACGTGCGCGCGCATTTCCGCGAGAAGGAAGACATCGTGGACGCCTGGTTCGACCGCGCCGATGCCGCGATGCTGCGCGAAGCCGCGCGGATCGAGGTGGCGGCGTTACCGATGCGCGCGCGGCTGCACCGCATGCTCATGGCTTGGCTTGCGGCATTGGCAACGCACCGGCGCCCGACGCGCCAGATGATCGTCAACAAGCTTGAGCCCGGGCATGTGCATTACCAGGTCGCCGGCCTGCTGCGCGTCTCACGCACCGTGCAGTGGTGGCGCGAGGCGGCGGGTTGCCGCGCGGCGCTGCCGCGGCGCGCATTCGAGGAAGTGGGGCACACGGGCATTTATCTCACGACGTTTGCCTACTGGATGCGAGACGAATCGGAAGGTGCGCGGCGCACGGCGGAATTTCTGAACCGCCTGCTCGGTCGTGCCGAGCGCGTGGAGAGCATGTGCGACCGGATACGCCCACGCGCCGAGGCGCCGGCGTCGCCGCCGGGCGCCGGTGCCTGAAACATCGAGGATGTATATGAGCGAGAAACTCAAAGCGAAAGTCATCCCGATCCCGATCGTCACGGCGCCGGAGCCGAAGGGCGCCGAGGCCGAGATTCACGGCTGCGCCGAACTTGAACCCTACGCGTTGCGCGTGCTGGGCGACAGCATGGCGCCGGAATTTCTGGAAGGGCATGTCATCATCGTCGAGCCCGGCATGCCGGCCGCCCACGGCGCCTACGTCGTCATCGACTACCAGGGCGAGACCACCTTCCGCCAGTTCTGGATCGAGGGCGAGCGCAAATTCCTGAAGGCCGTGAATGAAGCCTATCCGGCGGTGGAGATTACCGAGAGCTTCCGCGTGCGCGGCGTTGTCACCCAGCGCGCCGGTCGCCGGCGCGCCGAGCACAAGCGTTACGACTGAAACCGAAATGGCCTTGATTGGCAGGGAAGCAGAAAACGTGATTCCATGTATTCCGGTTCAGGGGGCAATGAGCATTCGCAGTCAGCCGATTGATTGGCCGGAACAATCCGACATTTTTCACGAATCGGTTCCGCCTTATAAGGCGGAACTTCGTCCAGCTATATCTAGTTAGCCATCAGGAAATGAATTTTTCGGGCCTTTCCATCTGTGATATATACGGGGTCGAGCGAATACCGCTTGATGGGGACTATTCGATGGAGTCCCTGGCGGACCTATTAATCGAGCAATGGATTCCCTACTTCGAATGCCATAAGTGCGGACGTTGGGATTACTGCAAGTTTGCCCAAAAACACCCGGCCAATCCTGCGCGCTCGATTGACATTAAGTGCGGTGTCGCAGCCGATTGCTTGCGAAATCTCGTTAGCGCGGCATACCCTTTGATTGAGAAGATGAATCCCACACACCAACAAAATTTTCTTGACGGAGCGTTTCACTTTTACAGTTTTGTCTATTCCTCCGAACAGTGGATCGGGATGAACATGAACAGGGGTTTCCACGAATTCTTCGGAGAGCTTGCGCCCTATCTATATAGCCGAGTTGCACCACTGCGCGGTCATCTTGATAGTCTCGCGTTTTATTGGAAAGACTTGCCGGACTTCAAAACAAAGAGCCCAGTTTTATTTGTGGAGGGGTATTCTGAAAAGGCATTCCTTGATGAACTCAGAAAGTCACATTCGTCCTGGTTTCTGGATCTAGTTGTCGAGGTCTATGGTGGCAAGGGGAATCGTCGATCTAAGCGTATTCATATGCTCTTGGAGCGGTACAAGCAACAAGGTTTTGTCGTTCATGCCCAAGGTGACGCAGACGGAAAAAATACGGATGTTTTTCGAAATCTTGTCGATAGCGGGCTGGTAGTTCAGGAACATACCTTCGTCTTCCAGCATGATTTCGAGTCGGCAATTCCACTCCCTTTAGCTTACTCAGCGTTATCGGAGCTGGGCTTTATAGATGGTGTTACAAAGGATGAGTTCGTTGCCAAGCTGAAAGACAACAACCGTCGCTTCGCTGATCGGCTGAGCGAAAATTACGGAATTGATATGGAACCCATCAAGATGGAATACGCCGCTGCCGTGGGAGATATCTTGAATCACTCTGTTTGGTGGAACAACGACAATTTTATGGAAAAAACAGAGCTTGGCCAGTTTCTTCGATTCGTACAGCACACCATATGAACTGATGGCTAACAACGCGTTCAACACCGACTCGCAAAAGCGGCGCTTCGCGCCCCTTTTGCTCGCGGGTTAACGCGAACGTTAGGCCACACAAATGAATACGCCCACCGCCTACCACCAGCTCGGCCAGTTCGTTGTTTCCTTTCAGCACTTAGAGGAATCTATAAACAATCTGCTCGAGCTACTATCGAATGCTGACAGCGAGGTCGTTCGCATACTTGTAAACGAGCTTGAGTACGGCAAAAGACTGAAAAGCGCTGATGTACTCTTTGCACGGTTCGTTGACCTACGAACAAACACGGAACCTTCAAGCAAGGCCGAGTTTCACAAGCTCATAATTGAGCTTGGTGAACTTGGTGATCGAAGAAACGAACTTGTCCACTCAAGATACAACCGCTGGATCAATGTTCATGGACGTGAAGGATTGCTTCGAACCAACTCGAAGCTTCGCGGTAAAAAAGGCGAACGGGAAGAGACGGAAGAAGAATTACAACCTGAGGCATTCAAAGCCGACCTAATCCGCCTCGATGTTGCTGCAAATAATCTTGAAGCATTTCGCCTCAAGGTCATTGATTGGCTGTACCCGCTATAATGTGGCCTAACCCCACGTTCGAGAGGGCCGCCGCGAAAGCGCGGCGCCCCTCAACTTCACGTTAGGCCTCGTACCCTAATGACGAATCCTTTTGCCACCAACGTAAGCATGAAACGCTACCTTTCGATAGCAGTATTGCTGGCCGTTTTCATTGCCCCCTTAGCAGCGGCGCAGTCGGTCACAATTACAGAGTCTCCGAGGCCCTTTTCGGCCAAGGCACCTGCAAATTGGTCACGTCAACCACCAGCAACCGGGAATTCACGCTTGAAATTCGTCTCACCAAGCGGAACGCCTTACGCTGAATGCGCTGTCATCGTTAAGACATTTCCCGCGCTACGTGGTCATTCACAAGCCGAAATCAATGCGGCAATGGTCGAGACACCCGACCTCGAAGGTATCGCCCGCGGCCTCTCCGTCAGCTTTGGCAATGTACGCGTCATTTCGGTTGGAAACGGTGCCTTGAGCGGTATTCCCGCGCAGACCTACAACGTCCAGTATTCCGTTGGCACTCCCTCTGGAACACAGTGGGTTCGGAGCGTTTCCACTACCACGATGACCGTGCCCGACGTAAGCTGGACCGTAGCTTGCGGCGGACAAGGACGCACACTTGCCGAAGCTCAAGGGGCGTTTGACTACTGGCAACTCGAATTTGTGAAGTTCCTGACGTTCATCAAATTTCTCCGCTGACGCGTATATTGGCCCCAGTTATTCTCAGTCGCGGCCTAAAACCCAATTCCGGGGACACCATACTTAATTCACGCGGGGAGCTTCAGGGACGGACCACGGTTACTGGTCGAGAATAAAGATGTCAGGAACCTCCTCCACTAAGTGCGGCTAGGTACTCTTCGATAGCGTCATGAATGTTGCCGAGCGCTTCCAGCGCAGACTTTCCCTGTGACCAGCAACCGGGCAGGTCTGGACCAGAATCAAGGGGTCAGAGTAGTTGAAACGCCTCCGCTGTCGAACCCGACAGGCATTTTTCGTAGTAAATATGTTTTCGACAGCAGATGGGACGAGTAGCCAGTAACGGAGCCGTGGGCGCGCGAGAGTCGGTGCACCGCCGATGAAGAATAGCCACATTTGCGTGCGCCCATGGCGGCTTACCCATCGTAATTGTTTGTCTGGCAGGGCCGTCGTATAACGCTTGACGTTATATAGCGGTTGGCGTTATGTTTCGCCCGTGATTAAGGATTTTCGGGACAGGGAAACCGAGAAGATATGGTCCGGCGAGGGCTCGCGGCGCCTGCCGCGGGATATCCAGCAGGTGGCTCGCCGCAAGCTGCGCATGCTCAACAGCGCCAAGGCGCTCCAGGACTTGCGGGTCCCGCCCGCGAATCGGCTCGAAGCCCTCAAAGGCGACCGCAGAGGCCAGCACAGTATCCGCATCAACGATCAGTGGCGGATATGTTTTGTGTGGCAGGACGGTAATGCCGGTGCGGTCGAAATTACGGACTATCACGACTAGGTGACGCCATGAAGCTAAAAAACGTGCATCCCGGGGAAGTGTTGCTGGAGGAGTTCCTGAAGCCGATGAGCGTCAGTCAGAACCGCTTGGCACGCGATATCGGCGTACCACCGCGCCGTATCAACGAGATCGTGCTCGGCAAGCGCGCGATTACGGCGGATACGGCCCTGCGATTGGCGCGCTATTTCGGCACTTCCGAGGGATTCTGGATGGGGCTTCAGTCGGACTACGACATCGAGGAGGCGCGAACCGTGCTGGGGACGCGTTTGACCCGAGAGGTGCGTCGTCACGCAGCCTGAAACTGTCACCGTTTTCGGTGGACTGGGGAATAAGGTGTCAGGAACCTTATCCACTAATAAGCGCGGCTAGGCCCCCTTCGATCGCATCGTGGATGTTGTCGAGCGTTTCCTGCTCAGACTTTCCCTGTGACCAGCAACCGGGTTCTGCCACCTAGCGGTTCTGGGTTAAGTACGGTCTTAATCCTGTCTACTCAGGATTTATACAGATGCTCCCGTGACCACGGCAGCTCATTATCGGTGCCGCGGGCGAAGGCGACCTGGAACAGCTGCAGCGAGCCGGTGGTGAAGGCCGCAATCGAGCCCGCGAGATACAGCCGCCAGGCGCGTACGAAGTGGTGGCCGTACATTGCTTCAACCTTCTCCGCCTGCCGATCGAAGCGCGCGAGCCAGTGTTCCAGGGTCTTGGCGTAGTGCAGGCGCAGGTTCTCCACATCCAGCACTGAGAAATAATTGGTCTCGAAAATCGGCATCATTTCCCCGAGCGTGGGCGGATGGCCGCCGGGGAAGATGCGCTTCTCGATCCAGGCGTTCATACGCGCCGTGCGGTTGCGACCGATGGTGTGGATGAGGCCGCGCCCGTGCGGCGTGAGCGCGCGGTCGATCACGTTCGAAAGCCCGCGGTAATTTTCCGGGCCGACATGCTCCAGCATGCCGACCGATACGAACACGTCGTATTCCCCTGAGATGTTGCGATAGTCGTCCTCGACGTATTCGACTTTCCCGTCGAGGCCCATGGCCTTGGCCTTTGCGCGCGCGTACAGCACCTGTGCGTGCGAAATGTTGTAGGCGCGCACCGTGGCGCCGTAATGCTTCGCCATGTGGCGCGCGAGTCCGCCCCAGCCGCAGCCGGCCTCGACCACGCGGTCGCCGGGTTTGAGCCGCAGCTTGCGGCAGACGTGGTCGAGCTTGGCGACCTGCGCCTGCTCGATGGTCATGGCGGGATCGGAAAAGTAGGCGCAGGTGTACTGCATCGCCTCGGTGTCGAGCCAGAGTTCGTAGAACTCGTTGCCGAGGTCGTAATGATGATGGATGTTGGCCCGCGAACCGGTCAGGGTGTTGGCGCGCGGGCGGTTGAGCACGCGCTCTTGCAGCTTCTTGAGCAGCTTCAGGTGGTCGGGGTGGTCGTACGCGCGGTACGAGGCCTCGATGAACTCGACCAGATTGCCCTCGACCTCGATGCGCCCGACGCTGTAGAGATCGCCGAAGTGGAGCGCCGGGTTGACGGCCAGCCGGTACAGCGCGCCGCGGTCGCGCAGCAGCGCGCGCGCGAGCGGCCGGCCGGCGCAGGTGCGAATCTCCTCGTCGTTCCAGAGCGCGATGGCCAGCGGCGGCCGGCCGAGCGCTGTAAGCAGCTTGCGGGCAAGCCAGCGGTCGGATGCCGACACGCGGCCGGGCTCGCTCGCCAGGTCCGGGGAATACTCTCCGTTGGCCACGACCGGAATCCGAAGCGGCGTGACCTTGTCGTTTTTCATGTCTGCGTCCCTCTATCCACTGGTGCCGGATACCTCGGGGCTTTAAATCCTAGCATGGCCAGGGCGCGGGAATGCAAATGCTGGCAGACGAATCGCGATACAATTTGCATCGGCCTGTTGCCCGGAAACATCCACGGTTCTGCCATCGATATACCGGCATTTTCCTGTATTTCTGGCGGTGCCGGTCGCGTGTTCGTTGGCAAGGTGGCCGATTTCCGGCTAACGGCGGGCGGGCGGACGACCGGCGGCGATTCGCCCGCCGCCAGTGGCATTCGTGCCCATGCATACTATATCTTTACCATCCGGAGCGAACGGGCAATCCACGGCAGGCAGGAATAGACCTAAAAATGAACTTGAACAAAAAAACGCTGATTCAGATCGTCGTGCTGGTGCTGGTGGTCGTCATTGCGGCGGGCGTCTATTTCCGCATGCAAGGCGGCGACGGGCTCGGTTTTCTGACCGGGCTGCTCGGCAAGGAAGAGCCGAAGGCGCCGCCCCCGCCGCCGAAGCCCGCTCCCAAGCCGCCCGCGCCGGAATTCCCGGCGCATCCGCCCAAGGGGCAACTGCTCGGCAAGGCATTTGCCGTGGATAGCGCGGTGTTCGAGGAGGGCGCGCTGGTGCTGCGCCAGGGCACGGGCGATGCGGTCGAGGTCGAGGTGCGTATCTATCTGCCGGGCAACAAGTGGGAAACGCCGGCGGACAAGAAATTCGCGTTCGAGAACGCAGCCGGCGCCGACGTGCCGCGCGTGCACGTGAGTTTCCGCGAAGCGGGCCAGGAGGAACCGGCGCGCCAGGAGTTCGCGGAGAAATACACGCTCAAGCTCGAGTTCGGGCCGGAGAAGGACAAGAAGCTGCCGGGCCGGATCAAGCTCACGCTGCCGGACGAGGGCAAGAGCGCGGTCGCCGGCACGTTCGAGACCGATGTCCGCGGCTTTCGCATCGTCAATGGCAAGCCCGACCTGGGCGCGGATTCCGTGGACACGCTCGAATACATCGCGCTGCGCGAAATTTTGAAAGACGACCCGGACAAGCCGGTCAGGGACGTGGACCTGCGCGACGGGCACTACATCGTTCCCGGCGACCCGGCCAAGGCCAAGACCGGGTATCTCGAGGCTGCCTATCAGGTGGGCGAGGGCACGCCGACGGTGCAGCGCTTCCAGTTCATCAAGGACCAGGACGCATGGCGCGTGTTACGCGTGCTCGGCGCCGGCCAGATTGCCGAGGCGCATCCGCACGAAACTCCGACCGCGGAGAGCGCGCCGGAGAAGCAACTGATCTATCAGACCGCCGCGCGGCTGGAAAAAGACGTCGTCAAAAAACATCCAACGAAGGGCATTTACGGCGCTGAATTTACCGCGAAGCATAATGACAAGAACCGCCTCGGTGTGTGCGAGGTAAGCTATCGCCCGCTGCCGGCCGAGGAACCGGTGAAGGCGTCGTACCTGTTCCGGCAGAAGCAAGGCAGCTGGGTGTTGGAGCGCGAACTCGCCAAGACCGAGACGGTGGATCTCGAGAAAGGCATCATCCAGAAGCAACCGACGGCGGTGAAGCCGAAGGCGAAAGCTAAATCCAAATCCAAGCGTTGAATGCGCCGGAAATAAAAACCTTGCCCTGTGGGCGGGGTTTTTAATCCATCGCAGACCGGGTCAACCGCCGTTCAGTAACCGAACCCATGAAGCTTTCCTGGTATGTCACGGCCCTCGGTGCCGCCATCGTGTGGGGTGTGCACTATCCCTTGCTCGACCATGCCCTCAAGCGGCTGTCGCTGTTCACGGTGCTGTTCCTGACGGTGCTGCCGATGCTGCTGGCCGCGCCGTTTTTTTATGCCACGCTATCGGCCGATCTCGGTGTATGGCAAAAGCTGGAATGGAGCGAGCGTTGGACGATCCTGCTGATTCCGTTCACCAGCCTTGCCGGCGCGGTGTTGCTGTTCCAGGCGATCAGCGACAAGAACGCCACCCTCGCGAGCCTGATCGAGATTTCCTATCCGGTGTTCGTGGCGCTGTTCGCCTGGCTGCTGTTCCGGCAGGTCCATTTCAACGCCAGCGTGCTGGTAGGCGCGCTGCTGGTGTTCGCCGGCGTCGCCGTCATCATCCTCAATAACCCGCACTGATGCGCCGCTCCGGACATCCTCGGCCGCTGTTCCCGACGCGGCCCTACCTCCTCCATCCCTGGAGTCGTGTCCTCTCGCGGCATACACTCCATCCATGGAGATAAAAACGGGGCAGGCACCGGCGGTGCCTGCCCCGCTGTCCGGCATGCAAGCCGGCTACAGGTTGTAACCGGTCTCGTTGTGCAGCACGGTGTCGAGGCCTTCGGTTTCCTCTTCCACGGTGACGCGCAGGCCGGTGACCGCATCCACGAACTTGAGCAGCACGAACGTCAGCACGCCGGACCAGAGCAGCGTCACGCCGACGCCGACCAGCTGAATCAAGACCTGCTGGCCCATGGTGACGGCCGCGCCGCCGGCGTAGCCGGCGCCACCGAGCGCAGTGGCGGCGAATACGCCGGTGAGCGTGGTGCCGAGGATGCCGCCGACACCGTGCACCGGAAACACATCGAGCGAGTCGTCGATGTGCAGTTTGCGCTTCATGTAGTTGGTGGCCAGGAAGCAGGCGATGCCGGCGCTGACGCCGATCGCGATCGCGCCCAGCGGCCCGACGAAGCCCGAGGCCGGCGTGATGGTGCCGAGGCCCGCGACCATGCCGGTGACGATGCCGAGCGCCGAGGGCTTGCCGAAGCGCACCCACTCGCACAGCATCCAGGTGATGGCGCCGGCGGCGGCGCCGGTGTGCGTGACCAGCATGGCCATGCCCGCGGAGCCGTCGGCGGCGAGCGCGCTGCCGGCGTTGAAGCCGAACCAGCCGACCCACAGCATGCCAGCGCCGGTCACGGCCATGGTGAGGTTGTGCGGCGGCATGGCGGTCTCGGGAAAGCCCTTGCGCTTGCCAAGCACCAGCGCCGCCACCAGCGCCGCGACACCGGCATTGATGTGCACCACGGTGCCGCCGGCGAAGTCCATGACCCCGAGCTTGGCGAGCCAGCCGTCGCCCCATACCCAGTGGCACACCGGCACGTACACCAGCAGCAGCCACAGCAGCGAGAACAGCAGCATGGACGAAAACCGCATGCGCTCGGCGAAGCCGCCGACAACCAGCGCCGGCGTGATGATGGCGAAGGTCATCTGGAACATGGCGAACACGGTTTCGGGGATGTTGCCCTTGAGCGTGTTCACGCCGATGCCGGCGAGGAACGATTTGGCGAGACCGCCAATCCAGGCATTCGACTCACCGCCGTCGCCAAAGGCGAGGCTGTACGCGAACAGCACCCAGGCGATCGAGACCACGCCGGTGATGGCGAAGCACTGCATCAGTACCGACAGCACGTTCTTGGTGCGCACCAGGCCGCCGTAGAACAGCGCCAGCCCCGGCAACGTCATGAACAGCACCAGCGCCGTCGAGGTCAGCATCCAGGCGGTGTTGGCGGCGTTGAGCGTCGGCGCGTCGGCGGCGAACACCGCCGCGGGCGCGGCCAGCAGCAGGGCGGCGAGCATGCGCAGACCATTTTGTTTTTGTGCGGTCATCGAAAGATTCTCCTGTGGCGGAAGGTTGTTCAGAGCGCGCCGGCGCCGGTCTCGCCGGTGCGGATGCGGGTGACCTGATCGAGGTCGTAGACGAAGATCTTGCCGTCGCCGATCTTGCCGGTTTTGGCCGAGGCGACGAGGGTCTCGATCACGCGCTCGACGATGTCGTCGTTGACCGCGACCTCGATCTTGATCTTGGGCAGGAAATCGACGACGTATTCGGCGCCGCGGTAGAGTTCGGTGTGGCCCTTCTGGCGCCCGAAACCCTTGACCTCGGTGACCGTCATGCCGTGCACGCCGAGCTCCGAGAGCGCCTGGCGCACGTCATCGAGTTTCGGGGGCTTGATGATGGCGGTGATGAACTTCATTGTTGTTATCCTCCGTTGGCCGGGCGTCGCGAGTCAGGTGAACCGTGCGGCGCCGGCGGAATCATACAAAACCGGGAGCGTTGAACCAAAATGAAACATCCGCACCACAATGGCAGACAGCAGCCAATGCACCCCTTTGGTGCATGCTAAGGGGATAAGATCGGCATGCGCATGATTGCCTCGATTCTTGCCACCGCGGCTGCGGGCTATGTCGCCATCGCCGGCCTGCTCTATCTCTATCAGGACCGGCTGGTTTATTTCCCCGAGCGGACGCTGACTGCCACGCCGACGCAGGCGGGGCTGGCGTACGAACCCGTCCGGTTCATAACCGCCGATGGCATCGGTTTGAGCGGCTGGTTCATTCCGGCGCCCAATGCCCGTGGCACGCTGCTGTTCTGTCATGGCAATGCCGGCAACATTTCGCACCGCCTGGAGTCCATCCGCCAGTTCCATCAGCTCGGCCTCGACGTCTTCATCTTCGATTACCGCGGTTACGGCGAAAGCGAAGGCGTGCCGTCGGAGGAGGGGACGTATCGCGACGCCGAAGCCGCCCGGCGCTATCTGGTGGAGGAGCGCCAGCGGGCGCCGGCGCGCATCGTCTATTTCGGGCGCTCGCTCGGCGCCGCCGTGGCAGCCTGGCTCGCGATCCGGCACCCGCCGCGCGCCTTGATTGTCGAATCGAGCTTCACCTCGGTGCCGGATTTCGGCGCCGAGATTTACCCGTGGCTGCCGGTGCGGTGGCTCGCGCGCCTGAAGTACCCGACGCGGGAATACCTCCAGCAGACGCGCGCGCCGGTGCTGGTCGTGCACAGCCGCGAAGACGAGATCGTTCCCTTCCGCCACGGCGAGGCGCTGTATGCGGCCGCGAATCCGCCCAAGGAATTGCTCGAAATCCGCGGCGGGCACAACGACGGCTTTCTTGTCAGCGGCCGGCGCTATGTCGAAGGGGTGGATGCCTTCTTGCGACGCGCCGGGCTTTGAGCGGTAGGCTTTCGGGCGCCCAGCATCCGTGTGAGAAAACGGCGTGCCTCGGCATAAATGCCGGATTGCCCGCTTTCGCGCGGCCCGGCGACATTCAGCACGCCGATCCCGTTGGTTTTGATCCAGGCGCGTACCGGCCGCAGGTTCCGGTTTTGCGCCAGGTCCACGACCAGGCAGGGCTTGCCCAGTTTCCCGGCGAGTGTTCGGGTCAGCGCCGAGCCTACACCGAGCGTGCCGCGCGTCAGGATCAGCGTGCCGTCCGCGGCTTGCACGTTGCGCAGGGTGCGCTGGCGATAATCGCCGGTTTTGGTTTCCGCGAGCGGATAGCGCGGCGGAATCGCGCCGTCCTCGGCGCGTCGTCCCTTCGGGCACCAGCCGCCGCAGGGGATGCCGAGTTCCAAGGCGATGTCGAGCGCCGCCCGGTCCACGCCGGTCTGGCCGCCGGAAATGATTTTTTCGACGCTGTGATGCCTGGGCGCCGGCTGCGGTAGCGCCCCGCCGAACTCGTGCCGTCCCCGCCGCGGACGTTTGTCGTTGCGTACCATGACCCTGGCCTTGAGCAGCTCGCTTTAGTTTACGCCAGCACTTTTGTTCCAGTCCCAGCAAGAAACAGGGATAGACAGGATTCACAGGATTTACATACTTTAGAAGCCTTTGAAATAATCCTGCCTGCACTGTTGTATCGTGTAAATCCTGAAAAATCCTGTTAATCCTGTCCATTATTTTATTTCCAAAATGGAACGTCCCAAGATTCAGGTCGCCATCCCCCAGCAGCGCTACCAGCTCGGCAGTTATCAGGCGGTGGTGCTGGGCGAAATCGAGAGCGGGGACGAGCACCGTTATCGGTACATCCTCGCGCTGGTGAAGTCGGGCGAGGCGCAGCCAGGCTTTTATGTGACCGCGGAGAAGAACCCGCGCTCGCGCGCCCACGAGGGCGCTTACCGGCTGCGGGTGATTAGCGAAGGATTGAGCGAGGAGCTGGGATCGTCCGACCGCTGGGGGGATCTCGACGCCTTCGCGTCGGAGGGGCTGGCGCTCGCCGCCGAGGCCCTGGGGCTCGGCGGCGAACAGCCGACGCGCCTGATGTAGATTAGTGGTCGTGTCCGCCGGCGCCGTGCACGTGGCCGTGGGACATCTCTTCCTCGGTCGCCGGACGGACGGTGACGATCTCCACTTCAAAGTGCAGTGTCTGGCCGGCGAGCGGATGGTTGCCGTCGAGCACCGCGCCGCTGTCCGTCAACTCCACGATGGTGAACGAAATCGGCCCGCTCGGGCCTTCGGCGTAGACGCGCTCGCCGAGCGCGAGCGGCATGTCGGCCGGGAACTGATCGCGCGTCGCCTCGAACACGAGCTCGTCGTTTTTCTCGCCGTAGGCTTCGACGGCCGTCACCGTGACCTTGGATTTGTGGCCGGTCTCGGTGCCCTCGATCGCCTTCTCGAGGCCCGGAATGATGTTGCCGTGCCCGTGCAGGTAGGTCATGGGATCGCTGTCGCGGCTGGAGTCGAGCACATCGCCGCTGTCGTTGGTGAGGGTGTAATGCATGGTGACAACCATGCCACTCGCTGCTTTCATGGGAATTCCTTGTACGTGCCGCGTTGAGTCCGGCGCTGGCCGCGCCGGACTCCGCAGTTACAGACCTTGGGTAGTATGCAGATTCAGGAGCGGGGGCTAGCGCTGTCCCCAGCCGCCACCGCCGCCGGAACGGCCACCGCCGCCAGAGCGACCGCCGCCACCGGAACGGCCACCGCCGAAGCCGCCACGGCCACCGCCGAAGCCGCCGCCACCGGGACGACCGCCACCGCCACCGGCGCGACCGCCACCGCCACCGCGCTCCTCGCGCGGCCGGGCCTCGTTGACGGTCAGCGCGCGGCCTTTCAGATCCTTCTGGTTCAGGCCGTTGATGGCGGCCTGCCCTTCGGCCTTGCTCGCCATCTCGACGAACCCGAAACCGCGCGGCTCACCGGTGAACTTGTCCTTCAGGATGGATACCCTTTCGACCTGACCGTAGGCACCGAAGGCCTGGCGCAGGTCTTCTTCCGTGACGTCGCGTGACAGATTACCGACAAAAATATTCATTGTTTGTATTCCCTAAATTTAAGGTGAAGAACGAAATGACCCGGCAATCCTCGAGCTTAGGCAGAGCGCGTCTGTCGCGGAATCGAAGGGTTGCACGACTTCCGGCAAAACTATACGCCGTTGCATAGCCGGCAAACAATACGTGCCGGGCCTTGCCGGCCCGGCACGGTATTTACCCGAGTTTAGCCCAGTTGCGGGCCGTTGCCACGGCGCTGGAAGTCCCGACGGTCGCGGCGCTGGCCCTGCGGGCGCTGGCCATTATCGCTGCGCGCCGGTTGCGCGGTATTGCCGTGCGGACGGCCGGGGTGCGCCGGCCTGCCGGACGCCGCGTGGCGGCGCTGGCCGTCGTGCGCCGGCGCATGGCGGTGTTCCGACTGCCGCGGCCGGTTCGGAGCGTGGTCGCGCGTCGGCGTGGCGGACGGCTTGAGGCCCTCGATCACGTGCGCCTGAATGGGCTGGCGCGTGTAGCGCTCGATGTCGCGCAGCTGGTGCCGGTCTTGCGGGGCCGCGAACGAGATCGCGATGCCCTTGGCGCCGGCGCGGCCGGTGCGGCCGATGCGGTGCACGTAATCCTCCGGCACCTTCGGCAGGTCGAAGTTGACCACGTGGCTGATGCCGTTCACGTCCAGGCCGCGGGCGGCGACATCGGTCGCCACCAGCAGCTTCACCTCGCCCGTGCGCAGCTTGGCAATGGCGCGGTTGCGCTGGTTCTGGTTCATGTTGCCGTGTAGCGCCCCGGCCGGATAGCCCTCGGCGTCCAGCTTCTTCGCCAGCCGGTCGGCGCCGCGCTTGGTGGCGGTGAACACGATCACCTTTTCCACGGCCGCGTCGTCGAGCAGGTGCGTCAGCAGGCGGTGCTTGTGCGCGCCGTCGTCCACATGGTGCAGACGCTGTTCGATTTGCTCGTGGCGCTCCTGCGCGCTCGCGACCTGGATGAGTTTCGGGTTCTTCAGCAGGCGCGACGCCAGTTTGGCGATGTTGCCTTCGAGCGTGGCCGAGAACAGCAGCGTCTGCCGGTTCGCGGGCGTGGCGCCGGCGATTTTCTCGACCGGGCGGATGAAGCCCATGTCGAGCATGCGGTCGGCTTCGTCGAGCACCAGCACTTCCATGCGCGAGTAGTCCAGGCGCCCGGACTCCATGTGGTCGAGCAGCCGTCCCGGGGTTGCCACCAGGATGTCGAGCGGCTGCGACAGCAGCCGCATCTGCGGCGGATAGGGCACGCCGCCGACGATGCTGCCCATGCGAAAGCGCATGTGCCGGCCATACTTCATGGCGGCCTCGGTCACCTGATTCGCGAGTTCGCGCGTTGGTGTCAGCACCAGCACGCGCGGACCGCGGCCGTGGCTGGCCGACGGCGTCGTCAGACGCTGCAGGATGGGCAGGATGAAGGCCGCGGTCTTGCCGGTGCCGGTCTGGGCCGAGGCCATGAGGTCATGGCCCGCGAGCGCGACCGGAATCGCCTGTGCCTGGATCGGTGTGGGCACGGTGTAGCCGCTCTCGCGGATCGCTTGCAGGATCGAAGGGTGTAAAGCCAGTTTTTCAAACGTCATGTTGAGTCCTTGAATATCAGGTAACGAGTAAACGCATGGCAGTAACACTGCGGTCGTCACCTGAATTCAGGACAACGGCAGCAACAAAAACTGCTGGCGCGGATACATCGAACGCCAACCGTTTTATTGCTGAAATTCCAGAGGGAGGTCTGAAACCAGAAGGAGGGTCAGAGAGCGATGAACTTCACGGCGGGATCGGACTGTTTACGGACCGGATCCATCAACCGGCCGGCACCATACCTTATTAGGCGCTGGATTACCAGCAATGTTTGCCGATAATGGATGCCAGCCGGTCGCCATCGCCATGAATGCCGCTAACCCCGTCGAACCGCCTGCCTGGCCGCGCACGGTGCCTGAGGCGCGTGCGCTGCAGGAGGCGTTGCGCGGGAAGGTGGTTACGGCGGACCGCCTGGGCCCGATCCGCTACGTCGCCGGCGTGGACGTGGGCTTCGAGCAGGACGGCGCCGTGACGCGCGCGGCGGTGGCGGTGCTGACGTTTCCGGCGCTGGAACTCGTGGAGTCCGCGCTTGCGCGCCAGCCGACGCGCTTTCCCTACGTGCCGGGCTATCTGTCCTTCCGCGAAATCCCGGCGGTGCTCGCCGCGCTGAACAAGCTCAAGACCCAGCCCGACCTGTTGCTGTGCGACGGCCAGGGCCGCGCGCACCCGCGGCGCTTCGGCCTGGCGTGTCACCTCGGAATCCTCACCGGTCTCCCCGCCATCGGCGTCGCCAAGTCGCGGCTTATCGGCAGCCACGGCCCGCTGCCGCAGAAAAAGGGGAGCTGGGTACCGCTCCAGGACGAGGGCGAAGTGATTGGCGCCGTGGTGTGCACGCGCTCAGGCGTGAAACCGCTTTATGTATCCATCGGCCATCGCGTGTCGCTGGAAACCGCCATCGAGTATGTCCTGCGCTGCACCACGAAATACCGCCTGCCCGAGACCACGCGCGCGGCGCACCATCTGGCATCGCACTAACGCAATCCACCGGCTGACAGATCCGCGGCCCAGTCACAGCTTATCGGCATCGGCCAGCGCGGCGATGGCGCCGCACAGGCCCTGGGTCACGCGCGCGAGGCGCGCGTAATCAATCTTGTCCGGCGTGTCCTGCGCCGAATGGTACCAGGGATAGCGGTAGGGCGCGGTGTCGGTCACCATGATCCCGGCATAGCCCGCCTGCCAGAAGGAAAGCTGGTCGCTCCAGCCCACGCCCGGGACGAAGGCCGGCGCCGCCAGCGATTCCAGCGGAAAATCGCTGGCGGCGCGGAATGCCGCCACGCTCCGCTTGAGCAGCGTGCGCGAGCGCCAGTTGCTGACGAAGCCGATGAAATTGCCGCGATCCGGATAGAACCACCTGAAGAACGGCGGGTAGTGCTGACTGCCGGGGGCGTCGCTGTAATAGCCGAGGGTTTCGAGCGAGAGCATGGCGCGGATGTCGTCGCCGCGGCCGCGCGCCGCGCGCGCATACACCTGGCTGCCCATGGCGCGTGTCCAGAACAGCGGCGGCTCCTCGTTGACGAAGGCGACAAAGCGCAACGTGCGCCGCGGCCGGTGGTGCGCGAGGCAGCGCGTGAGTTCAAGCAGCGCGGCCACGCCGGAGCCGTTGTCGTTGGCGCCGGGGCTGCCCTGGACGGAATCGTAGTGCGCGCCGACGAGGACGACCTGCGAGGCCAGACCGCTGCCGGGGACGGTCACTTCGAGATTGGCCCAAGGCTCGCCGTTTACATTGTATTCCTGCGCGCTGACCGTATGGCCCTGCTGCACCCAGACGCCGCGGATGTAGTCCGCGGCGCGCCGCAGCGCCTGCGGGTGCCAGATGTTGCGCTCGCCGATCTCGCCGCCGAGGACGGCGACGTGGCGGCGCAGAGGTTCGATTGCAATCGTATCGCTCACTACCGAGGTTCCCGTTGCCTCCGGTCCCGGCTCCGGTCGTTCGCCGGCGCGCCCGGCGGACCGCGATTCCGGCGTGCCGCTGACGACCAGCATGCCAGCCAGTATAACGGCAACAAACCCGCGCCTTTTGACTGGCGCCTCCCGGCATCGGCCCGTGGCGGGGCGTGCGTGAAAATCCGCTGGCGGCGGATTTTTCATGGCCGGCGGTTGGTGTAGGCTTGGTTCATCCAGCCCATGCTATCAAGCCCATGCCCGATTTCGACACGCGTTACCTGCAACGGCCCGGCGGCCGCGGCCGGCGTGGCCGGTGAGCCGGCATGCGCAGCGCGATCCTGTCGGATATCCACAGCAACCTCGAGGCGCTCGGGCGCGTGTGCGAGCACGCCGCGGCGCTGGGCGCCGAGCGCTATATCTGTCTCGGCGATTGTGTCGGCTACGGCGCGGATCCGGTGGCGACGCTCGCGCGGCTGATGGCGCTGCCGGGCCTGATCGCCGTGCGCGGCAATCACGATACGGCACTGTTTCGCGACGACCTGGCGGGCGGCGCCTACCCGGACGTGCTCCAGTCGCTGGCCTGGACGCGCGCACAGCTCCCGCCGGCGCAGCTCGAGTTCCTCGCCGGCCTGCCGCTCGTGCACCGCGAGGGCGCGGCCACCTACGCGCACGCGAGCGCACACGCGCCGGAGCAGTGGGAGTACCTGCTGCGCCCGGAGCAGATCCACGCCTGCATGGAGGACGCGGAGACGCCGGTGACCTTCATCGGCCACGTGCACGTCCCGCGCGTGTTCTACGAAACGTCCGGTGGCGCGGTGCGCGAGCTCGAGCCGCAGGACGGCGTGGCGATCCCGCTGTCGCCGCAGGCGCGCGCCGTGGTTAACGTCGGCTCGGTCGGCCAGCCGCGCGACGGCAACAACGCCGCGTGCTACGTGCTGTACGACGAGGACGCGGACGAGGTGACGTTCTACCGCTTGGCTTACGACTACGGCGCCGCCGCGGCCAAGATCCGCGCCGCGGGCCTGAGCCCGTTCTTCGCCAACCGCCTGGCCAGCGGACGCTGAACCATGAGCGCGCAGCGCCACCCGAATCCGCGCGCGCCGGTGCGCGAGTTGTGCACCGGCGCGCGCGTGGACGGGTTCCGCGTCGGCGAGTTGCTGCATGAGGGCGGCATGGCGCGTCTGTACCGGGTCAGCCGCCCGCGCGAGCGCCGGCTGCTGGTGATGAAGGTGCCGAAGCTCGGGCCGGGCAGCCCGTTGAGCGCCTGGGCCGCGTTCGAGAACGAGTGGCGCATCCTCGAGCGGCTGCGCGGGCCGCACGTCCCGAAGCTCGTCGCGGTCGGCGACGCGCGCCGCTGCCCGTACCTCGTCATGGAATACATCGAGGACGACACGCTCGCGCGCGCTGCCGCGAGCGCGCCGCTGCCCGTCGCGCGCGTGCGCGATCTCGGCGTGCGCCTGTGCCGCGCGGTGCACGACCTGCACCGCCAGAGCGTGATTCACCTCGATCTCAACCCCGCCAACGTGCGCGACCGGGTGAGCGGCGAGATGGTGCTGGTGGACTTCGGCGTGGCGCACCACGCGACGCTGCCGGACCCGATCGACGCCGCCTTCGGCGAGGAGGAGGGCACGACGCCGTATATCGCGCCCGAGCAGGTGCAGCACGTGCGCACCGAGCCGCGTTCTGACGTCTACGCTATCGGTGCGATACTTTACTATCTTGCCACCGGCCACTACCCGCACGGGCGGCCCAATCTGCTGTCGCTCAAGAAGCGGCTGTTCGAGCCCGCGCCGCCGCCGCGCTGCTACAACCCGGACATCCCGCCGTGGCTGCAGGAGATCATCCTGCGTTGCCTCGCGATCCGGCCCGCGCGCCGCTTCGCCACCGCACGCCAGGTGGCCTACCTGCTCGCGCACCCGGAGGCGGTGCACCTCACCGAGCGCGCCCATCGCCTGGTGCGGTCGGGCGTGCTCACACGCGCGCGCCTGTGGTGGCGCTCGCTGTACGAGGTGTTCGAGGACACGGCGCCGCGCCACCCGCAGGAGCACCTCACGCGCCACGCGCACGTACTGGTGGCGCTTGATCTCGCGCCCGCGGCGGTGCCGCTGCGCTATGCGCTGCGCGACGCGGTGCGCAAGTTCGTGCGCAGCGAACCGCACGCCTATTTCACGTTCCTGTCGGTGGTGCCGCCGGTGGAAACCGTCGCCGCGGCCGCCCCCGGGGCCAACTCGCCGGCGGTGATCGCGCTTGCGGAGATGCGCAACTGGGCGCAACCGCTGCACCTGCCGCCGGAGCGCGCGCATTTTCTGGTGCTGCCGGGCGCGCCGGTGGCGGCGCTGGTGGACTACGCGCGCCTGCACGCCATCGACCACGTTATCCTCGGCGCCCGCGCCGACGGCGCCGTGGACGACCTGCTGGGGAGCGTCGCCTACCGCGTCATGCGCCAGGCGCCGTGCAGCGTGACCGTCGTACGCCCGCGCCGCGTTGCCCCCGCGCCGCCGCGCCGGCGCCGGAAACCCGGGGTCTAGCGCCGGCGCTCGCGCTCGCGCGTCTGCTCGCGCTGAATTATGCGCGCGAGGTCCGAGACCTGCTCGGCGAGCAGGTCGAGGAGGTCGTCCACCGTGACGATGCCGGCCAGCGCGCCGCCGCGGTCCACCACCGGCAGGCGGCGCACGCCCTTGAGCCGCATGCGTTTGAGGGTATCGAAGAGATCGTCGTCCTCGCCGGCAGTGACGAGCTCGAAGCTCATGATGTCGCCGACGACGACCCCGCCGAGGTCCACGCCTTCGGCGATGACTTCGAGCACGAGGTCGCGGTCGGTGAGAATGCCGACCGGCGCGCGGCGGCCGTTCTGCTCCTCCACGACCACCAGATCGCCGACGTGATGCT
This sequence comes from Acidiferrobacterales bacterium, assembly GCA_919902095.1. The sequence goes on along the minus strand of CAKKQL010000185.1, from coordinate 4,245 downwards.
CGCGCATGAGGGCCGCGGCCTCGAACACGGAGGCGTCGCGCTGGATGAACACGACCTCGCGGTTGCAGACGTCGCCGGTTTTCATGGCGGCTCTCCCGGGCGGATGACAGGGGACTGGTACGGTGCACCGATCACGTTAATATTCTAGGACGGCGATATTGCCGGTTCTTGACCTAAATCAATGTACCCGGCGCGCCAATTCACGAAGGTATGTACGCATTGGCCTGCCTGTGGCCGACCGCCGCCCGGTTTTCTCCGCAACGGCCCGCCTACTCTCCCTGGCGGACCGTCCCTTGGGCGGCGGTTTTTTTTGCGTCCTTGGCGCGCGCCGAGAGCACGGGTAAAGTGGGCCGCATGTCCCGCCCCGCCGCCCGCGCATGACCGAGCTTATCGTCGATTCCTTCATCATTTTCTTTGTCGTCGTCGACCCCATCGGGCTGGCGCCGATGTTCGCCGCGCTGACCCCGGGCGCGAGCCCGGCGCTGCGCCGCCGCCTCGCCCGGCGCGGCGTGCTCATCGCCGGCGTGATCCTGTTCGCCTTCGTCATTGTCGGCGATGCGCTGCTGCGCGCGCTCGGCATCGGCCTAGCCTCGTTCCAGATCGCCGGCGGCGTGTTGCTGTTCCTGCTCGCCGTGGACATGCTGTTCGTGCGCCACTCCGGCCTGCGCTCGACCACCGCGCGCGAGCAGAAGGAGGCCGCGCACCGGAAAGACATCTCGGTGTTCCCGCTCGCCATCCCGCTGATCGCCGGTCCGGGCGCGCTCACCACCGTGCTGCTGATGGTCGGCGACCAGGGCGACAACCCGGCCGTGATCGGCGCCACGCTCGCGGTCGTGGTGCTGGTGCTGGGGATCACGCTGGCGGCGCTGTTTCTTTCCGGCCGCCTGCTGCGCCTCATCGGCGAGACCGGCGCCAACGTCGTCAGCCGCGTGCTTGGCGTGGTGCTGGCGGCGCTGGCGGTGCAATACATCCTCGACGGCCTGCAGGCTGGCCTGCCGGCGTTCTGAGCCAATGGACTTTCCCCGCTCCATACGAAAGGAGAAGCCAATGAGTGAGCATACTTACAAGTTGATCGAGATCGTCGGCACATCCACCAAGGGCACGGACGACGCCGTCCGCAACGCCATTGCCCGCGCCGGGAAGCACCTGCACAACCTCGACTGGTTCGAGGTCACGGAAACGCGCGGCCACCTCGCCGACGGCAAGATCGCCCACTGGCAGGTCAAGCTCAAGGTCGGCTTCCGCCTCGACGATTAGTAATAATTTTTCAACGCAAAGGCGCAGAGAACGCTAAGGGCGCAAAGATTTTTTCGAACAATACTTCTTTGCGCCTTGGCGTCTTTGCGTTGAGTTGTCGCTCTCATGCAGAAGCTCTACACCGCGGCCGACCTGCCGGAGGCGTACCTCGTGGCGCAGTGGCTGGAGTGCGCCGGCATCAGGGCGCGTGTGCTCAACGAGCACGCCCAGGGCGGCCTCGGCGAGATTCCCTTCACCCATGCCTGGCCCGAAGTGTGGTTAATGGATGACCTGGACGGGCCTCGGGCGCAGCGCGTGCTCGACGCCTGGCGGCACGCGCCGGTTTCGCCACCGCGTCGCTGCCCGATTTGCGGCGAGGAGAACCCCGAGGGATTTGAAACCTGCTGGCACTGCGCCGCGCCGCTGCCGGCGTAAGACATCGCCCGCGTGGCTTGCCATTTCACCGGCCCGGCGTGATGCTTAGGCCGTGAACCTCGAAGCCGTCACGCCCTTAATAAGAAAATACGGCCTGTACGCCCTCGCCGGCGCGGTTGTCCTGTTCCTCGCGATTTTTCTGCTGCTGCGCGCCCGCCCGGCGGTGCCGGTCGTCAACCCGGTGCGCGGCCCGGCGGTCGAGGCGGTCTACGCCACCGGCACCGTCGAGCCGGTGCGCTGGGCCAAGATCGGCCCCAAGGCCACCAGCCGCATCACCGCGATGCTCGTGAAAGAGGGCGATGTCGTGAAGCGCGGCCAGGTGCTCGGGCGGCTCGACGACCGCGAGGCGCGCGCCAACGTCGCCAGTCTCGCCGCGCGCGAGGAGTTCCTGCGTGACGAAGAGAAGCGCTTCAAGGAACTGTTCGCCAAGCGCCTGGTGAGCCGCCAGCAGTACGAGCGCGCCGTGTCCGACCACGAGCAGGCGCTCGAATCGCTCAACGCCGCGCGCCAGGTGCTTTCCGATCTCACGCTCGCCGCGCCGCTCGACGGCACGGTGCTACGCCAGGACGGCCAGGTCGGCGAGGTGGTGACGAATGCCACGGTGCTGTTCTGGGTCGGTGAGCCGGACAAGCTGTGGGTGACGGCCGACGTGGACGAAGAGGACATTCCGCGCATCCGGGTCGGCCAGCGCGTGCTCATCAAGGCCGATGCCTTTCCGGGCCAAGCGCTCGCGGGCGAGGTCGCCGAGATCACGCCCAAGGGTGACCCGGTGCAGAAGACCTACCGCGTGCGTGTCGGCCTGCCGGTCGAAACGCCGGTCAAGATTGGCATGACCACGGAAGTGAATATTGTGGTGCGCGAGGAGCGCGATGCGCTGCTGGTGCCGGTGACGGCGCTGGTCGATGGCCACCTGTGGGTGGTGCGCAGCGGCAAGGCGCGCAAGATCAAGGTCCAGACCGGCATCATCGGCTCGCAGATGCTGCAAGTTCTCGCGGGCATCGGCGAGGACGACGAAATCATTGTCTATCCGCCGGCGACGCTGAAAGACGGCAAGTCGGTGCGCGAGCTTGCTCCCTAGTCATGCGCCTGACGCTCGACATCGCGCTCACGCACCTGTTGCACCGCAAGCGCCAGAGCGTGGTGTCGGTGCTGGGGATTGCCATGGGCGTGGGCTTCTTCATCGCCATGGCGGCGCTGATGCAGGGCTTCCAGCGCTACTTCGTCGCCAAGACCATCGACGTCTCGCCGCACGTCATCATGAAGGACGAGTACCGCGTGCCGCCGCGCCAGCCGATCGAGGCGCTCTATGAAGGCGGTGCGGTGCGGCTGCTCAACATCCAACCGCTGGACGAGCGCCGCGGCATCAAGAACGGCATGGCCGTGGCCGAGGCCATCGCCACCCAACCGGGCGTGGTCGTGGCGCCGACGCTGGTGGGCCAGGTGTTCCTGCGCTTCGGTTCCAAGGATGTTTCGACCACGCTCTACGGCATCGACCCGGTGCGCGAGCGGCGCGTCACGCAGATCGAGCGCGACCTGGTTGCTGGCCGGCTCGACGGGCTGCTGACCGCGGCGAACGGTATCATCCTCGGCCACGGCTTGGCGGCCAAGCTCGGCGTCGGCATGGGCGATACGGTCTCGGCCATTTCCTCCGTCGGCACGATTCTCAAGATGAAGGTGGTCGGCATCTTCCGCAGCGGTATCACCACCAAGGACAATTTCGAGTCCTACACGCTGCTCAAGAAGGCCCAGATCCTGCACGACCGGCCGAACGTGGTGAACGAGCTACGCCTGCGGCTGGCCGATATCGAGCAGGCGGCGCCGCTCGCGGCCTCGCTCGAGGCACGTTACCGCTACCGCAGCGAGTCGTGGGAGGAGACCAACAAGAACATTCTCGGCATTTTCGTGATCCAGAACGGCATCATGTACTCGACCGTGAGCGCCATCCTGATCGTCGCCGCCTTCGGCATCTTCAATATCATCACCACCGTGATCCACGAGAAGGAGCGCGACATCGCCATTCTCAAGTCCATGGGTTTCGCCGAAGGCCCGATCCGCAACATCTTCGTGCTGGAGGGGCTGGTGGTGGGCATCGTCGGCACGCTCATCGGCTGGGTGCTGGGTTTCGGGCTCACTGAACTGCTCGGCACCATCCGTTTCCGCCTGGAGGGCTTCGTGACCTCCGAAGGCTTCGTGTTGTACTACACCATCAAGCACTACCTGGTCGCCGGCGCGTTTGCGCTGCCAGCGGCCGTCATTGCCGCGTGGCTGCCGGCGCGCAAGGCCGCTGGCGTAAATCCGGTGGATATCATTCGCGGGGCGGCATGAGCAGCGACCAGGGGCCCCGCGAAGCGGAGATGAGAGCGTCCGCGAATGCCGCCAGCCGCCGACAACGGTCGATATGGGTTTGCAATGCACTTACGGAGGCGGCGGCATAGTGATGGGAACACCGCTCATCGAAGCGCGCGGTGTCACGCGCGAGTTGCCGGGGCCGGTGCCGGTGACGCTGGTGCGCGACATCAACCTCGTGATTCCGCGCGGCCAGTTCGTCGCCATCACCGGGCCGTCGGGATCGGG
>CAKKQL010000184.1 GCA_919902095.1 Acidiferrobacterales bacterium | reverse complement strand
GTTCGTCGTTTTCGACATAAGTTACAAGTAGCAAGTTACAAGTGGCAAGAAAAAAAGGGGGCGTAAGCCCCCTTCGCTTTTCTTGCTTGCAACGTGCCACTTGATACTTGCTACTAAGCTTTATAAATCCCGCCCAGAATTACGGGATGATGCGCCCCCGTAACGCTCGGGAGGTTGCCGCTTTTACCCGCAAGCGTGCGGTGCGCCAGCCAGGCAAAGGCGCAGGCCTCGACCCAGTCCGGATGAATGCCGAGCGCTTCGGTCGTGTGCACCGGGATGCCGGCCGCTTCATCGCCCAGCGCCTTCAGCAGGGCGGCGTTGTGGCTGCCGCCGCCGCAGACGTAAATCTCGTCGATTTTCGGCAGGAAGCAATCCAGCGCCCGGGCAATGCTGCGCGCCGTGAGCCGCAGCAGCGTCGCCTGCACGTCCTGTGGCAACGGCAGGCCCGGCAGCGTTGCCAATGCCGCCTCCAGCCACGCCAGATTGAAATGCTCGCGCCCGGTGCTCTTCGGCGGCGGCGCGGTGAAATAGGTATCGGCCTGCAACCGCTCGAGCAGACTCGCAGACAGCGTGCCGTCGGCGGCCCAGCGGCCGCCGTCATCGCGCTCCTTGCCGAGGTGACGCCGGGCCCAGGCATCGAGCAGGGTGTTTCCGGGTCCGGTATCGAAGCCGATGACCGGCTCGCTTGCGTCCGCCGGCAGGAAAGTGACATTGGCGATACCGCCGATGTTGACGATGGCGCGGTTGCGCCCGCGCGCATGGAATACCTCGCGGTGAAACGCCGGCACCAGCGGCGCGCCCTGGCCGCCGGCGGCGATGTCGCGCGCGCGGAAGTCCGCGACAGTGGCGATGCGCGTGCGCTCGGCAATGACGGACGGATTGCCGATCTGGAGGCTGAACGGATGCCGCATCGCCGGCCGATGGCGTATGGTCTGGCCGTGGCTGCCGATGGCGCGGATATCGCCCGCCTTGAGTCCGGACTTGCCAAGCACCGTGAGCGCGGCCTCGGCAAAGAGTTCGCCGAGCTCGGTGTGCAGCGATCCCAGGTGCTCGATTTCATCCGGGCCGGGGACGGTCAGCGTGTGAATCGCCTGCCGGGTGGCGGGAGGAATCGGATGGCTGTGGCTGGCGACGAGCGTGAAGGTGCCCTCGGCCGGAATCGACGCCACCACGGCATCGATGGCATCCGCGCTCGTGCCGGACATTAATCCGATGTAGTGCATACCAGCAGTTTCAAGTAGCAAGTTCCAAGTAGCAAGAGGTTGTGCTTGCCGCTTGCTACTTGTTGCTTGCCACTGTGATATTCCGGCTGATGAGATCGAGCCGCGCGTTCAGGTGACCGGCCGCGCGCAGAAAGTCCGGCTTGTGCGCGGCTGGAATCGGCGCCGCCGCCGGGAGCTTGAACGTCAGCGGGTTCTGGTAGGCGCCGTGGACGTGCAGCTCGTAGTGCAGGTGCGGGCCGGTCGCGAGTCCGGTGCTGCCGACGTAACCGATGACCTGCCCCTGTTCGACCAGGCCGCCGACGCGGACGCCGGCGTGGAAGCGGGAGAGGTGGCCATAAAGCGTGCTGTACGTCCCGCCGTGCCGGATTGTGATCGCCTTGCCATAACCGCCATTCCAGCCGAGCGCCGTGACGCGGCCGGCGGACGTCGCGCGCACGGGCGTGCCGCTGGGCGCGGCGTAGTCCACGCCGGTATGCGCGCGCCAGGTTTTGAGGATGGGGTGGAGGCGGTTGGAGAAGCGCGAGCTGATGCGCGAAAACTCGACTGGCGTGCGCAGGAACGGCCGGCGCAGGCTCAGCCCCTCGGGCGTGTAGTACTCAACCCGCCCGTTGGCGTCGCGCCAGGCGACGGCGCGATAGACCTTGCCCTGGTTGATGAACTCGGCGGCGAGGATCGCGCCGTCGGCGGCCTTCTGCCCATGCCGGAATTTTTCCTCGTGGATGACGGCGAAGCTGTCGCCGCGGCGGAGTTGCTGCGCGAAGTCGATATCCCAGCCGAAGATTTCCACCAGCCGCAGGATCAGCCCCTCGGACATGCCGGCGGCGAGGCCGTCCTCGAACAGGGAAGATTCGATCGTGCCGCTGGCGTGTGCCGCCCGGGTTTCATACAGCCGTGGCTGCTGCAGGACGCGGAAGCCTGCGTCCGTGCGTTGCAGGTGCAAGGTCGCGTCCTCGCCCGTATCCGTGGCGAGCTCCTGCAGCCGGCCTTCGTGGTTTGCTTGCAGTCGCAGCACCTGGCCGGTCTTGATCTGATGGAACAGGCGCGCCTCGGTGTGACCGCGGACGTACTGCAGCAGGCGGGAGTCGTTTATCCCGGAACGCTGTAGGATTTGCGACAGCGTTTCGCCCCGTCGCACGGTGATTTCCGTCCACGACGGCTCCGACGGCGCTGCAGCCTCGGGCGCTGTCTCCGGGCGCCGCGCGACGCTCGCCGGAGACGCGTTGCGATGATCGTCCAGGCGGCTGACCGGCGCGATGTCGAGCACCTGCGGCGGCGTGGCCAGAATATCCTGGAGACGGGACGGAAGCGTGGCCTCGCGTGGCGGCATCGAGGCGATGGTGACCGAGGTCACAAAGCCCGCCAGTCCGAGCAGCCACACGCGATGCCGGATCCGGTCATGGCGGTCGGGGACGTGACCGTAAGAGCGCAGGCGCAGCCACCGTTTCGCGTCATGCTTGGGCAAGCGATTATCCCTATTAAGTGAAGATCGTCATTGTCAGTTTAGGGCGCAATGTACCCTTCGGACCGACCGCCGGTCAAAAGCGCAGGGCCCTGTGTCGGGGCCCGTCCGCACATGCCACCGCGCGAGTGGCTGTGGTACCCTTGATGCCGTTTTCCGGTTATCCCAACGCGTACGCATGACCGACATCAAAGAGGTGCTCGCCTCCCTCAAGCGCGGCACCGACGAGATACTGCTCGAGGCCGAGCTTGCCGAGCGCCTCAAGAGCGGCCGGCGGCTGCGCGTGAAGGCCGGCTTCGATCCCACCGCCCCGGACCTGCATCTCGGGCACACCGTGCTCATCAACAAGCTGCGCCAGTTCCAGGACCTCGGTCACGAGGTGCTGTTTCTGATCGGCGATTTTACCGGCATGATCGGCGACCCCACCGGCAAGAACGCCACGCGCCCGCCGCTCACGCGCGACGAGGTGATCGAGAACGCGCGCACCTACGAATCGCAGATTTACAAAATTCTCGATCCCGAGAAGACGCTCGTCATGTTCAACTCGAGCTGGCTTGGCGAGATGAAGGCCGCCGACCTGGTTCAGCTTGCCGCCAAGCACACCGTCGCGCGCATGCTCGAGCGCGACGATTTCAATAAACGCTACAAGGGCGGCCAGCCGATCGCGATTCATGAATTCCTCTACCCGCTGTTGCAGGGCTACGACTCGGTGGTGACCAAGGCCGACGTCGAGCTCGGCGGCACCGACCAGAAGTTCAACCTGCTGGTCGGGCGCGAGCTGCAGAAGGAATTCGGCCAGCGCCCGCAGGTGGTGATGACGTTGCCATTGCTTGAAGGTACCGATGGCGTGAACAAGATGTCGAAGTCGCTCGGCAATTATGTCGGCATCAGCGAACCGCCGGAGGAAATGTTCGGCAAGCTGATGTCGATTTCCGATACGCTCATGTGGCGCTATCTCGAGCTGCTCTCGGCCGAGGACATGCGCGCCATCGGGCAGTGGAAGCGCGACGTCAGCGAGGGTCTCAATCCGCGCGACGTCAAAGTGCGTCTGGCGCAGGAACTGGTCGCGCGTTTCCATGGCGCCGAGTCAGCCAGGCATGCGCACGAATCATTCATTGCGCGCTTCCAGAAGGGCCAGCTGCCGGACGACATGCCGGAAACCGAGCTTGCCGCCGGCGGCAAGGCCATGCCCCTTCCGCGCCTGCTCAAGGAGGCCGGGCTCGCGGCCAGTACCTCCGAGGCCATGCGCCTGATACGCCAGGGCGGGGTGCGGATCGATGGCGAGAAGGCCGAGGATCCGGCCCTTGAGATTACCCCCGGCCGGACCTGTGTTTTTCAGGTGGGAAAGCGCCGGTTTGCCCGCATCCGGCTGCGCTAGCCGCGCGGCCGGCCGGGAACCGGTATTCCCGCCCTGTTGCCCCCGCGAAAAGTCAAGCCAGCCGCCGCTTTTCAAAAACCGGCCAGTTCAAAAAGCGTTGACGCCATGGCGTGGGCGCGTATAATGCGCCTCCCCTGACCGGCCAGTTGTGCCGGTCACGTTCTTTAACAATCAGATCAAGTAATTTGTGTGGGCGCTTTGTCGAGCCTTGGTCATCCAACTGGAAGGTGGCCGACGCCATCGCCTCGTGCGGTGGTGTTCGGCCATAAAAGTTTTTGTCCCCTTCGGGGGACATCGAAGTTTTCAAGTGGAGAGTTTGATCCTGGCTCAGATTGAACGCTGGCGGCATGCCTAA
>CAKKQL010000183.1 GCA_919902095.1 Acidiferrobacterales bacterium | reverse complement strand
CGCCGATCGCCCACAGCATCGGCGTCTCGAAGGTCATCGAGCCGCGCCACATGGTCGAGACCCAGTTGAACACCTTCACGCCCGTGGGTACGGCGATGAGCATGGTGGCGTACATGAAGAACAGCTCGCCCGTCATCGGCATGCCGACGGTGTACATGTGGTGCGCCCAGACAATGAACGACAGGAACGCGATCGTCGCCGTGGCGTACACCATCGAGGTGTAACCGAACAGCGGCTTGCGCGCGAACGTCGGGATGATCTGCGAGAACACGCCGAACGCCGGCAGCACCAGGATGTACACCTCCGGATGGCCGAAGAACCAGAACACGTGCTGGAACAGCACCGGGTCGCCGCCGCCGGCGGCATCGAAGAAGTGCGTGCCGAAGTGGCGGTCGGTGATGAGCATCGTCACCGCGCCGGCCAGCACCGGCATCGAGGCGATCAGCAGGAACGCCGTGATCAGCCAGCTCCAGGCGAACATCGGCATCTTCATGAGCGTCATGCCCGGGGCGCGCATGTTCAGAATGGTGGCAATGATGTTGATGGACCCCAGGATCGAGGACATGCCCAGCATGTGGATGGACAGCAGCGTGAGGTCGGTGCCGATGCCGCCCTGGACGGAGAGTGGCGGATAGATCGTCCAGCCGCCGGACGGGCCACCGCCCGGCATGAACAGCGACAGCATCAACAGCGTCGCCGCGAACGGCAGGATCCAGAACGACCAGTTGTTCAGGCGCGGCAGCGCCATGTCCGGCGCGCCGACCATCATCGGGATCATCCAGTTGGCGAGGCCGGTGAACGCCGGCATGACGAAGCCGAAGATCATCACCAGCGCATGCACCGTGGCCATCTGGTTGAAAAAGTGGGGGTTCACCACCTGCAGCCCCGGCTGCCAGAGCTCGGCGCGGATCACCAGCGACATCAGGCCGCCGACGATCGCCATGGTGAAGGCGAACACCAGGTACAGCGTGCCGATGTCCTTGTGGTTGGTGGTCGTGAGCCAGCGCAGGATGCCGCGCGGATGCTCGTCGTGATGTGCCGTTGCAGTAGCCATGATGTCAGTATCTCCTGTGAATCTGTCCGGATGCGTTAGCGGGCCGCCTTGACCTGCGCGGGCTGGACCACGTCGCCGGTGTTGTTGCCGAAGGCATTACGCTCGAAGGTGACGACCGCGGCCATGTCCGCGTCGTTCAGCTGCGGGCCAAACGCCTGCATGGCGGTGCCAGGCTTGCCCTTCATGACGATGTTGAGGTGCGCGGCGAGCGGGCCGGTGGCGATCTTGCTGCCGGTCATCTTCGGGAACGGACCGACGCCCTCGCCGTTGGCGCCGTGGCACGCCGCACAGGTGCTGGCATAGACTTTCTTGCCCTTCTCCATCAGTTCGTCCTTGCTCCAGGTCTTGGCCCCGTCGGCCGAAGCCGCGGCGGCCTTGTCCTTCTGCAGGCTGGCCCACTTGTCGAAGTCCTCCTGCGACACCGCCTGGACGACGATCGGCATGTAGCCATGGTCCTTGCCACAGAGCTCGGCGCACTGGCCACGGTAGATACCGGGCTCGTCCACGCGCGCCCACATCTCGTTCACGAAGCCCGGGATGGCGTCTTTCTTCACGCCCAGCGCCGGCACCCACCACGCGTGGATGACGTCGTTGGCGGTGACCACGAAACGCACCTTCTTCCCGACCGGCAGCACCAGCGGGTTGTCGACTTCAAGCAGGTAGTCCTTGCCCTTCGCCGCCTTGTTCTCGATCTGTTCGCGTGGCGTGGACAGGCTGCTGAAGAAGCTCACGTCCTGGTCGGGATAGTCGTATTTCCACTTCCACTGGTAGCCGGTGATCTTCACCGTCATCTCCGACTTGCTGAGATCATCCATCTCGAGCAGCGTCGCCGTCGAGGGGATGGCCATGGTCACCAGGATCAGGAACGGGATGACGGTCCAGACCACCTCGAGCTTGAGGTTGTCGTGGAACTTTGCCGCCTTGTGGCCGCGGCTCTTTCGGTGCGCGTAGATCGAATAGAACATCACGCCGAAGACGATGAAAAAGATGACGACGCAGATGAGGAGGATGGTGTTGTGGAGTTCCAGAACCCGCTGGCCGACGGAGGTGACGGGCTTTTGGAAGTTGAGGCCGTAGTCCGCGAAGGCTGCGGCGGAAACCAACCACAGGCTGAGGCCCAGCACCGCGCGGGACATCCTGCCTGTGAACTGCTTCAGGTGCGTCATGGACATGCTTCTCTCCCGAATAGATAAATAATCAAACCGTTCGCGGGCAGGCCGCTTCGCGCCTCACCCTGCAATCTGGCAACCGGCAGGTTGCGATTAGTTCCTGTTCGCTTGACCTGGATCAAGGCTTGACCTGGATCAAGAGCGATTTTTGGTCGCGAAAACTATCACAGGCAGCCCTGAGGCCGCAACCAAATTGAGAGGGAAACATCACGACCGCACGGCACGAAACTGCGAGAAATCACTCATGCAACCGAGCGTTTATCTCGGGATTGGACCCGGCCGGCGCTCCGTGAGCAGGTGAAGTGATATTTATCATTTTTTCGAGGGAAAACGCGCCCGGCCAGGTCATGACAGCGCCTGTCGATTGATGCGGGAAGACCGCCAGCGGCGGCTGACCGATTCTCGTTTCGAGTGCAGCGACATTGCGTTCGAACAGTGCCAGGTCCGGCTCGATCCGGTTTGCAATCCAACCGGCCAGCGGCAGACCGTCGCGCCGGATCGCCTCGACTGTCAGCAATGCATGGCTGAGACAGCCGAGGCGCATGCCCACGACGAGAACCACCGGCAACCCGAGCGCGCGCGCCAAGTCCGCCATGGAGAGCTGCGGGCCAAGTAGCACGCGCCAGCCGCCGGCGCCCTCGACGACAACGAAGGCGGCGCGGTGTTGCAGACGGCGGAAGTGCTCAAGAATTTTTTCCGGGCGGATGTCGATGCCAGCCAGCTCGGCCGCGAGATGCGGCGCCACCGCCGGCGCAAAACAGTATGGATTGATATCGTCGTAGTCCGCCGCCACGCCACTGACAGCCCGCAGGGCCTCGGCGTCCGCGTGCCGCAGGCCCGCGGGCGTGCTGCCCGCCCCACTGGCAATGGGTTTCATGCCGACGGCGGCATGCCCGGCCTGTGCGAGCGCCACCAGCAGCGCCTGTGCCGCCCGCGTCTTGCCAACGCCGGTGTCGGTGCCGGTGATGAACCAACCGTTCATAAAGGTACAAGGTTCGAGATACGAGAACCGAGGCTAAAAGGCACATCCTTAATATTGGCGAGACGCACGTTTCAGCCCTCCTTATGCGAGGCATGCCGGGAATGCCAAGATAGCGGCTTCCACTCCTCGTCCCTCGACCCTCGTCGCCCGTCCCTTCCTTCAGGTGCCCAGGCATGGCCATACACCGTTTCGTAGGTAGCGGGGATGCGGCCGCCCACGCGCATCGTTTCGTAGGCCGCCCGGAAACGGGCGAACTGGCGCTTGCCGGTGAGGCCGCGCGCGCGCTGGACGGCGGCATTGTGCGCGCCCAGGCGCTTGAGATCGCGCAGCACGTCCATGACCTCGTCATAGGTGAGCGTGAGACGCTCGACATCCAGGACCGGATCGGCGAACCCGGCGCGCATCAGCATGTCGCCCAGATCGTGCATGTCGAGGAAACCATGCACATGCGGACGGTCGTCCGCGGCGTGCCAGGCGCGGCGCAGCTCGATCAGCGTGTCCGGACCGAAAGTGGTGAACATCAAAAGGCCCCCGGGCCGCAGCACGCGGCGAAACTCGGCCAGCGCGGCCGGCGCGTCGCACCACTGCAACGCCAGGTTGGAGACGATCATGTCCACGCTTGCGGACGCGAGCGGCAGCGCCTCGGCATCGCCGCAGACATGCAGCGGCGGTCGCAGAAACAGGCGCCGCCAGCCGAAGCCGCGGCGCGCCTGCCGGGCCATGGATTCGGCGATATCGAGTGCCAGGCGCTGTGCGCGCGGATAGCGCCGCGCCAGCGCGCGCGTGACATAGCCGGTACCGCAACCGGCATCGAGCACGACGGCCGGCCGCAGCTTCACGACATCGAGACGATCGAGCAGCCGCTCGGCGATGGCGCGCTGCAAGACCGCGACTTCGTCATAGGTCTGGGCGGCGCGCTCGAAGGACGCGCGCAGGCGCCGCTTGTCGAGCGCCGGCCAAACAGCCCCTGCCGTGTCAGGCATGAAGAAACTCCGTAAGCGCGCTCCAGGTAGCATCGGGATGCGACAGGAACGGCGCGTGCCCGGCGGACGGGATGAGCGCAAGTCGCGCGGCCGGCAGTTGGCGCGCGAGAAACTCGGCCGCCGCCGGCGGCGCCAGACGATCATGCTGGCCATGCAGCACCAGCGCCGGCGCCGTGATCGCAGTCAAATCTGCGCGCAAATCGGTGTCTGTCAGCCATTGCAACCCAGACCGCAGGGCCGCGGGTTCGGGCTCGCCGTGTTCCATCAACATCGCCCGCAATTGACGCACGGCCGCACGCGCGGCCTCGGCCGCTCTCGCGCTTCCTGCGCTCGCAGCACTCGTGCATCCCTGCACATCGCCGCTGCCCATTTGCAGGCTCAGAAAACGCACGAGCGTGGCGTGATAATCATCCTCGAGGTCGCGCGCGAATTGCGCCAGCGTCTGCGACGGCATGGCACACGGCCAATCCGGCGCCTGCACGAATTTTGGCGTGGCGCCGATCAGGACCAGCCGCGACACCCGTTGCGGAAAGCGCCGCGCGGCCGTGAGCGCCACCAGCGCGCCGAGCGACCAGCCGACCCAGACAGCCGGTGCCGCCATGTGTCCCTGTAATTCCGCAACGACGTCTGCCAATGTGAAATCACCGTTGGCCGCGGGCGAGCGGCCGTGGCCCGGCAGATCGGGCAGCAGCACGCGAAACGAGGCCGCGAGCCGGCCGGCCAGCTCGCGCCACACGCCGCCGTGCAACCCCCAGCCGTGCACCAGCACGATCTCCCGACCCTGCCCGAGCGCTTCGACATGCATGGCCATGGTCAGGGTTTCCGCCGCAGGGTCGCCAGCGCCGCGAGCAGGCGGTCGACCTGCGCCGGCGTGTGCGTTGCGGAAAAGGTGATGCGCAGGCGCGCCGAACCCGCCGCCACCGTCGGCGGACGGATGGCGGGCACGAGGATGCCTTGCTCCCGCAACTGCTGGCTAGCCGCAAGCGCCGTCGCGGCCGTGCCCAGCACCAGCGGCTGAATCGGCGTCGGCGAGTCACCGAGGACGAAGCCGAGCTCGTGCGCGCCGCGCCGGAAACGCGCGACCAGGTCGCGCAACTGCGCGCGCCGCCAGGGCTCGGTCTGCACGATCCGCAGGCTTGCGCGCGTCGCCTCGGCCACCGCCGGCGGCAGGGCGGTGGTGTATATATAGGTACGCGCCTGCTGAATCAGGGTTTCGATGAGATCGGCCTCGGCCGCGACAAAGGCGCCGAAGGTGCCGAAGGCCTTGCCGAGCGTGCCCATAAGAACCGCGGGCGGCGCGAGTTTCACATCCAGGTGCTCGAACGTCCCGCGTCCGTTTGCGCCGAGCACGCCAAGGCCGTGGGCATCGTCCACGAGCAGGCGCGCGCCATGCTGTTGCGCGAGGCGCGTCAGCGCGCCGAGCGGGGCCAGATCGCCGTCCATGCTGAAAACCGCGTCCGTCAGAATCAGCCGCGGTACTTGCGTCGCTTTTTCCAGCAGCGCCTGCAACCGGTTTACGTCGGCGTGCGGGAAACGCGCGAGCTTCGCGCGCGTGAGGCGCGCGGCGTCGATAAGCGAGGCATGGTTGAGGCGGTCTTCATAGACAACGCCGTGTCGTTCGGCGAGCGCCGTCGCGACCCCGAGGTTGGCCATGTAGCCGGTGGAGAACAGCAGCGCGCGCTCGGTGCCGATGAACGCGGCGAGTTCCTCTTCGAGCGCGTGGTGCGCGCGCGTGTGGCCGCTGACGAGGTGCGAGGCGCCGCTGCCGACGCCGTAGCGGCGCACGCCGGCCTCGAACGCGGCGATGACCCGCGGGTCGTTCGCGAGCCCGAGATAATCGTTGCTGCAGAACGACAGCAGCCGCGCGTCGTCCACCACCACCTCCGCGCCCTGCGGTGAGTCGAGAATCAGGCGGCGGCGGTAGAGCCGGTCGGCGCGGCGGCGTTCGAGGCGTTCGTGCAGGGTCTGCATAGTATGATTACGCATTGCCGCGGCGGGGTAACCGCGGCATTCCAAGGCCGGGGCGGCCCCGACCGCCCCGCTCCATAGTCAACAGAAATGGATTCTTGTGGTTAACATCAGGCTAAGGAATATACAGGACTGGCTGTTCCCCGGAAACTGCCTGCTGTGCGCCGCGCGCCGGCCGGCCGGCCAGGACTTGTGCCCGGCCTGCGCCGCGACGCTGCCGTGGCTGGAGGCCGCATGTCCGCGTTGTGCCGCGCCCCTCGGCGCGCCCGTGAGCAGTGCCTGTGGCGCGTGCCAGCAGCGGGCACCGCTCTTCGACGCCGCCGCGGCGGTGTTCCGCTATGCCGCGCCGGTGGACCGGCTGATCCAGGACCTCAAGTACCACAAGCGGCTGGCACTGGCGCGGTTACTCGGCGGTTATCTCGCTGACCAGATCGTGACGCAGGATGGGGTGCCACCGGATGTCATGGTGCCGGTGCCCTTGCACGTGACGCGCCTGCGCGAGCGCGGTTACAACCAGTCACTGGAACTCGCGCGCGTGCTTGCGAACCGCCTGTCGCTGCCGCTTGAGTCGCGCACGGTGTTGCGCGTGCGCGCCACGGCGTCGCAGACGCTGCTGGCGCCCGACGCGCGTCGGCGCAACGTGCGTGACGCCTTTCGGGCCGAAGCGGATTTTTCCGGCAGGCGTGTTGCCATCGTGGACGACGTCATGACCAGCGGCCATACCGTCAACGCGCTGGCGCGGTGCCTGCGCCGGGCCGGCGCGGCAGGCGTGGTGGTGTGGGTGGTGGCACGAGCCTAAAGCAGGTACGAGATACGAGGTGCGAGAAAGTGGGCGTTGCTTCTTTTCCTCGTATCTCGCCCCCCGTATCGCGTTACTTGTTTTTAATCGCTGCCAATCGCTGCTGCGAATACTGCAGCAACTGCTTGTCGAGACTACCGCTGGCGGCGGCGCGCTGATAGGCCTCGCCCGCCGCCCTCCACTGCTCGACGGCCTCAAGCGAGATCGCGGCCCCGAGCCACCAGCGTCCTTCCTGCGGCCGCAGCTTCACGGCCTCGTTGAACGACTTGACCGCCTCGTCGTGGCGACCGGTGCGCTGATAGAGGGTGGCGAGGAAGGCGAAATACTCGGCCGCTGTTCCCGACGCGGCCCGGCCTCCTCCGTCCCGGGAGTCGTCGGCATCGGCGAGCACCGCAGCGCGCGACTTTTCCAACAGTTCGAGCGCCTTCTTTTCCGAACCGTGGTCCACATAGACGCGCGCGAGCAGCTGTGCATATGGGTAATGCCCGGGGGTGAGATACAGCCCCTGCTCCAGCAACGCCTGGGTTTCACGCCAGCGCCCGCTCTGCAGCGCGAGGCCGGCCAGCAGCTCGCGCGCCTTCACGTGCGCCGGTTGCGCCGCAAGCGCCGCGCGCAGATGGCTTTCGCCCTCGCCCACGCGTTTGGCTTGCAGACTGATGGCCGCCAGGCGGTATTCGCGCTCGGCTTTGTCCTCGGGCGAGAGCGGCTTCACTTTCTTTTCCATCACGGTCTTGCCGGCGGGCTTTGCAGTGTCACGGGGTTGCGCCACCGGCTTGTCCGCCTCGAGTGCCACGGGCTCCACGGCAACTGCTCCCGGCGTTGCCCTACCTCCGTCACCCCTGGCGTCGTCCCGCGGCGCGGCTTCCTTCACCGGCGCGGGCGCCAATGTTTGCTTCTCGACCTTCGCCGGTGCCGCCGGCGCGGGCTCGGCCTTCGGCTTGCGCACAACCGTGTCCTTGTCTGTACGCGCCGGCGCCGCGGGCGGCGCAGTTACAGACGGTGCGGTCTTGGCCGGCTCGGCGGCCGGCTTCACGGGTGCCGGCGGCGGCTCGACTTTCGACGCCAGGGGTGACGGAGGTAGGGCAACGCCGGGAGCAGTTGCCGAGGCGATCTTTGTTTCCACCACGGGCGCGACGGGTGCGGGCGGCGCCGTGACGGAGGCCGGCGGCGTCTTGCCGGTTTCAAGCAGCTTCGCGCCCCACTGGCTCCAGGCGAATGCGCCGCTGGCCACTACCGCCAGCGCGAGACCGATGCGCAGCAGCTGCTGGCGCGACAGGCGCGGCACCACCGGCTTCACCGCCCGCAGGTTGTCGTGCGCCAGCGGCGAGGCGAGCGGCCGGGGGCCGCCGTCGGCGTCGCGTTGGGCCTCAAGGTCGCGCAGCACCTTGTTGATCAGGCTCACAGCCAGCCACCCCAGACGAGCGCGCCGGCGAGGATCAGCAGGCCGATGATCAGCGCCGTGAGGTAACCGAGGAGACGTTCCTTGAGCGGCGAGGCCGCCTGGATGGACTCGGTATCCGCAACCGCGAGCCGCACGTGCTTTTCGGTCACCTTGTGCGTGCCTTCGCCGAACGCCGCTAGCAGGGACTTGTGCGCCAGGACGTTCACCAGTCGCGGGATGCCGCGACTGGCCTTGAACAGGCGGCGCACGGACTCGCGGGAGAACAGCCGCGGATGGCGAGTGCCGGCCACTTGCAGGCGGTAGGCGATGTAGTACTCGGTTTCGTCCAGCGTCAGCGGCAGCAGCGCGCAGGAAAACGCGATGCGCTGCTTGAGCTGGCGGATCGAGGGTTGCGCCAGGCGCACGTCGAGCTCCGGCTGGCCGAACAGCACCACCTGCAAGAGCTTGCGTCGCTCGGTCTCAAGATTGGACAGCAGCCGCAGGCTCTCGAGGGTGTCGAGCGGCATCGCCTGGGACTCGTCGAGGCACACCACCACGCGCTTTTTCTGCGCATAGGCCTCGAGCAGGAAACGGTTGAGGAGCTTCAGCAGCTGGTGCTGACTGACGTACTGCGGGTAGCGGATGCGGAAGTCATCGGCGATCGCGAGCAGCAGCCCCATCGGGTCGAGGTAGGGATTCGGGATATAGGCGGTAAGGAACTCCTTGTGATCGAGTGCGGCCAGGAACTTGCGGCACAGCAGCGTCTTGCCGGTGCCGACCTCGCCGACCACTTTGGTGAAGCCCTCGCCGCTACGCGCCGCCACCAGCAGGGTGTTGAGCGCGTCCTGGTGCGAGGAACGCGAAAAGAAGAAGCTGGTGTCGGGCGTGATGGTGAATGGCAACTCTTTCAGCCCGAAATGCGCTTCGTACATGGTGCTGACAGGCCTCGTCTGATGGCGGCGCGACGGGTCTTCGGTGACGACATTCCGCGCCGAACCCGGGTGAGGATTCACGATCCGGCCCGAATCTTCCTGATCCGTTCGTGTGTTTCGCCCACGGCGTCGTCCCAATCCTGGCTGAGATTGATGGACGTGGGCTTGAGCAGAATAACCAGCTCGCGCTTGATGCGGCTGACTTTCTTGTGCTTGAACAGGTTGCCGATTAGCGGCACATCCGCCAGCACCGGAACCGAAGCGTCCTCGTCGGTGCTGGCCTCTTTCATCAACCCGCCGATAATGATGATCTGGCCGCTGCGCGCGCGCACGATATTGTCCGATTCCTGGATCGAACTCAGCGCCAGCGGCAACTCGAAGGATGCGC
>CAKKQL010000182.1 GCA_919902095.1 Acidiferrobacterales bacterium | reverse complement strand
CGCCGGTGGCGCTGCCGCCGGCATCGCTGAAGCTGTGGGAGGCCGTCAGGTCGAGTGTCGGAAAGTGACCCGCGCGGCTCTTCTCAAGTTCCTGTCGCGCGGCCTCCAACGCCTCGGCGCGTGCCCGTACGGTGGGATTTTCGCGCTGCGCCGCGTCGGCCCATTTCTCGACATCCGCGGGTTCGGGTGGCTGCGGATCGAGCCGCTTCAGGCGCGTCAACGGGCCAGGCGCCTGGCCGGTGAGGGCGCGCAGGGTTTCGCGTCTGGCCTCGAGATCGGTGGCGGCGACGATTTCCTGCGCGCGCGCCGTGTCCAGGCGCGCCTCGGTCTCGTGCACGTCCACGAGGCTTGCCGTGCCGACCGAGAAATTGCGACGCGCGAGCGCGAAGATGCGCTCGATCGCGGTTTTTTCGCGGACGCTGTAATCGTGCGTGTCCTGAGCGCTGAGCGCGCCGAGATAAGCCTGCGTGACGCGCAATATCAGATCGTGCCGCGCGCCGACGAATTCGAATTCGGCCTGCCTTGCCTGATATTGACCCTGCGCATAGCTCGCGCTGTTTTGCTTGCGATAGAGCGGCTGGGTGAGGTTCAGGCTGTAACCGTCGGTGCCAAAGCGGTAAGTGCCGTCCACCGTGGGGCTTCTCGACCGCAGGTCGGTGTCGGTGCTGCTGGCCGATAGGTTCACCACCGGCAGCAACTGCGCGCGGCCCTGCGACAGTTTTTCCACGTTGGCTTCGTAATGGGCGCGCGCGGCGGCGAACACCGGGTCGCTGGCCTGTGCCTGGCGATAGATCTCCATGAGGTCCTCGGCCAGCACGGGCCGGACCATCAGCAGCAGGGCGGCGATCCAGTAGCGATACATGACGCTTACCCTCGTCCGAACTGCGGCAGTTTCAGCCGCAGGCGGCGCAGCAGCGCGCCCGTGCGGCCATCGGTATGCCGGCGCGCCAGCGTTTCCTCGACCAGAGAATAAACCGCCGGCACCACGACCAGTGTCAGCAGCGTCGACGACACCATGCCGCCCATGACTACCAGCGCCAGCGGACGGTTGGATTCGACGCCGGGGCCGAGGCCGATGGCCGCCGGCAACATGGCGGCAATCACCGTGAGCGAGGTAATCAGCACCGGGCGCATTCGGTGCGGACAGGCCTCGGACAATGAGTCATGGATGTTCGAGCCCCGCGTGCGGTACTGGTTGGTGAGGTCAATGAGCAGGATCGAGTTCTTCGCCACCAGGCCCATCAGCAGGATCATGCCGATCATCGAGAACAGATTGAGCGTGTCGCCGGTCCCGAAAAGCGAGGATATCCACAGCGCCGTGACGCCGCCGATGATCGCGAGCGGCTGCGCGACCATGACCACGAGCGGCTGAATGAGTGAGTTGAACTGGCTCGCGAGCACCATGTAGATCATCACCAGCGCGAGCGAGAACGCGAACACGATGTAGCCGCCGGTCTTGGCGAACTCCTCGGCCTGCCCGGTGTAGGCGATGGAATAACCGGCTGGCAGGATCTCGGACGCGATCCGGTTCACCGCCGCGGTCGCGTCGCCGAGCGGCAGGCCCTCGAGTGCTCCGAAGATGAAGCCGGCGTATTGGCGGTTGCGGCGGGTGATGACGGCGGGGCCCAGGCCTTCCTCAACCGCGACCAGGCTGTCGAGGCGCACCAGGTCGCCCTGGCGACCCTTGACGAAGATTTTCTTCAGGCTCTCGACATTGGTGCGATCGCCGGCCTCAACCTGCAGCCGAATCTTGTAGCGCTGGCTGCCTTCACGGAACTCGGCGATGTCAACGCCGCCGGTCATGGTGTTGAGCGTTTGGGCGACATCGGCGGCCGAAATGCCCAGCTGCGCCGCGCGTTCGCGGTCGAGATGCAGGCGCACCTCGGGCAGATTGAGCTTGAGGTCCTTGTCGAGTTTGGCGATGCCCTGCATCTTGCCGAGGCGCTCGATCATCTGATCGGAAAGCTCGTCTATTTTCTGCAGGTCGTCTCCCAGAATCGCGAATTGCAGCGGTTCACCGCGCTGGCCGCCAATCGGGGAAATATTCGCCGGAAACGCCTGGATGCCGGGAATGATATTCAGTTCGCGGCGCAGCTCGCGCATGACGGCACTCTGTGGGAGATCGCGCTCCTTGCGGTCCTTGAGCCGCACGAAGGTACGGGCGGTGGTGACCTGCCCGACTTCGCCGAGGCCGATGGCCGAGAAGAAGCTGTAGACTTCCGGCCGCTTGGCGACAAGCGTCTCGACCTCGGCGAGCTTGCGGCTGGTGTACTCGATGTTGGAACCAAGCGGGGCCTGGGTCATGATCATGAAGCGCGACTCGTCCTCCTCGGGCACGAACGTCTTGCCGACGTACTTGAACGGGAACACGCTCGAGGCCACGACGAGGACGGCGATCAGGACGACCTTCCAGCGGTGGGCAAGGGCGAGGTCGAGCAGCGCGCGATAACCGTTTTCGAGTTTCACGAACGCAGTATCGAGAGACCGGTAGACACGCCCATGCGTCGCCGGCAGGGTGAGGTAGCGTGCGCACAACATCGGCGTGAGCGTAAGCGACACCCACAGCGATGCCAGCACGCCGATTACCACCACCAGCGCGAACGACGACAGGAACCGGCCGACGATGCCGCTGATGAACGCCACCGGCAGGAAGATGGATACCAGCGTGAGCGTCGAGGCCAGCACCGCGAAAATCACCTGGTTCGAGCCGGCGGCCGCGGCCTTTTCCTTCTCCTCGTGTCCTTCCTCGCGATGACGGAAGATGTTCTCGAGCACCACGATCGCGTCGTCCACCACCACGCCGATGAGGAGTAGCAGGCCGAGGAGCGTGATCTTGTTGAGCGTGTAGCCGGCGAAGTACATCACCGCGAAGGTCGCGAACAGCGACACCGGGATGGCGGTGGCGATGATCAAGGTCGAGCGGCCGCTCTTCAGAAACAGAAACACCATGAGCGCCGCGAACAGCGTGCCGAGCATCAGATGCTCCTTGAGCGCCGCGATCGATTGACGGATGCTGATGGAATCGTCCGAGGAGTAGCGGATTTCCATACCCGCCGGCAGATTCGGGCGGATTTCCTTTTCCACGCGTTCTCTGACCCGGTCCACGACCGCCACGGTATTGGCGTCGCTCGCCTTGACGATGCCGAGTCCCACGGCCGGCTCGCCCTTGTAACGCGCGAGTTTGCGCGCGTCCTCGAGGCCGTCTTCAACGCGCGCAACGTTCTTGAGGTAGACCGGCGCCCCCTGGCGGTAGGCCACGATCATCTGGCTCATGTCCTTGAGCTTGTCGAACTCGGCATCGAACTTGATGAGCCACTCGCGCTGCGGGCTGTCGAGGAAGCCGGCTGGCTGGATGACATGTTCGCGCTTGAAGGCATTCGCGACATCGAGAGGCGAGAGCTCGTAGGCGCGCAGCCGGTCGGGATCGAGCCATATCCGGATAGTGCGCTTGATTCTCCCGCCGATGAGCACCTCGCCCACGCCGCTCACGGTTTCCAGCCGCGGTTTGATGACTTCCTCGGCGTAGGTGTTGAGTTCTTTCAGCGTGCGGTTGCCGGTCAGCGCCACCCACACGACCGCCGAGGCGCCGACCTCGACCTTGCGCACGACCGGCGGATCGGCCTCTTTCGGCAGATTCTTGACGATGCTGTCGACCTTGGCCTTGGCCTCCTGGTAGGCGATGTCGACATTTTTTTCGAGCTCGAACTCAATGTTTACCACCGAGGCGCCAAGCGAGGAGCTCGAGGTAATGGATTTCACGCCCGGCACCTGGTTTGCCACCTCTTCCACGCGGTCGGTGATGTTCCGGTCGATGATGTCCGGGTCGGCGCCCGGCATCGTGGTCACGATGCTGATGACGGGAAATTCCACTTTCGGGAATTTGTCGAGGCCGAGGCGCAGGAGGCCGATGATGCCGAACAGAATCAACACCAGGCTCACCATCAGGGTGAGCACATGCCGCTTGATGGAAAATTCGGGCAGCGTCACGGCGCCGCCTCCGAGCGCGCGGAGGTTAACCGATATATCGCGTGGTCGGCGGCTTGCGCCCTTCGCCGGTCGCCACCAGAGTATCTTTGTGCAGCTTCACCGTAAGGAACAATGGTGTTGCCACACCAAGCATGACTCTTTCCGGTGGCTGCGAGCGACTCGCGGACGGTCGCATCCCCGCTTCGCGGGGCCCCTGCTCTCTGTTCGCGCTCACATCCCCACGCGTTGCGCGGGGCCCCTGTGATGCACAGGGATGTGCGAATGCCGCACGAGGACAGGGAACGTCCGAAGCGGCCTCTGCGGCTCATGGCGCCGGTTCTCGTACCTTGATCTTGGCGTTGTCCGACAGCAGTGCTGCGCCGTCAACGACCACGGTCGCGTCTGCCTGTACGCCTTCGAGGATTTCAATCACGCCTTCGCGCGCAACGCCGGTCTTGACGACATGTTCCTTGACGACGTCGCCGGCGACGACGTAGACCACCGTGCCCGCACGCCGCAGTACGACCGCCTGTTCGGGGACAATGAGCGCCTGCGGCCGCGTGCCGAGCACGATCTCACCACGGATGCTGCCTTCCGGACGCCAGCCGCTGTCTATTACGGCGACGATCACGTCACGCGACAGCGTGGTGGTGTTGAGCGGCGGGCGGATTTCGCGGATATGGCCTTGCGCGGTTTTGT
>CAKKQL010000181.1 GCA_919902095.1 Acidiferrobacterales bacterium | reverse complement strand
TTGTGGATCACGTCGCCGAGCGAGGAGGTCTTGACGAGCAGGATGCGCGGCATAGGATGTGCACGCATCCTACCAGAGATGCGCCGGCCGGACCGCTAGGCGGGCGCCGGCACGGGGGTCGGACACGCGCCGGACAGATTGCGGGCGACGCTCACCGCGAGCAGCGCGGCGAGGAACAGGAACATCTGCAGCATGTGGTCGCGGATGATACTGTCGACAACCATGCGCGCGCCGAAACCGGTCACGACGAACAGCAGCAGCACGGAGGCATCGTCCCTGCGCCGGGCGACGCCGCGCGCAGCCAGCGCGCCGAGGCCCACGAGGAACGCGAGCCACAGGAGCGCACCGGGGATGCCGGCGCCGATGGCCATGTCAACGAGACCGCTGTGGCTGTGCGAGGAGCTGACACCATACTTCTGCTTCACCGCATGCCCGAAGGCGTTGCGCCCGTAACCCACCCCCGCGGGATTGTCGAACACCAGTTCCATGCCGCCCTTGAGACGGGCGATGCGCATGTAGTTCGAGCGATTCACCGGTTCGCCGCTCGGCAGGAGCGGCACCGGGCTGTTCAGATCCAGCCACGCCTTGTGGGTTGTCGTATCGAGAGCGATGGGGATCGTCTGGCGCAGCGACTGCCAGCGGGGGTCGGTGCTGTAGCTGACATAGCCGATCAGCACCGGGACCAACACGAGCCCGAGCGCGCCGAACAGGAGCAGCTTTCCGGGCAGGCGCTGCCGATTGTGGTAGATGAGCAGCGACGCGAACACAAACATGACCAGGACGATTTCCAGGACGCCGTTGCGGACGGCCTCGACGTAAAAGCTGAACAGCGCCAGCAGGAGAAAGAAGGCCAGGATGCCATTGCCCAGCGGCAGCAGCCGGCGGCGATACGTGCTTCGGATGAAGATATCCGCCAGCAGGAAATAGATCAGTAAATTGGTGAGATAGTTGCTTTTGTCCGGTCCCGCGGTGAGCATTTCAATGTCCCACTCGCAGCAGCGCAGCAGGGTGAAATAGTTGTAGCCCTCGGCGCCGGGAGCTATCCCTGTGTGCCGTATCAGCGAGCCCAACCGGAGATCGGGATCGAGCCAGGCTCCGACAAGGCCCTTGACGGCAACGGCATCCACATACAGTGTGTGCAGCAGCAGCACGACAACGATGATCACGAGACAAGCGGTCATCCGTCCCGCCCGGGCAAACACCAGCGCCACCAGGCCACCGGCAAGCATGGCAAACAGTCCCTTGAGCCATTGGCCGCGAATTTCATCCAGCGACCAGGCGGTTTCGGGTGAAATCAACAGCGCGACGACCAACAACCACAGCGTGAGGACGACATACAGGCCGAGCGGCCACTCCAGCCCGTGCCACCACCCGGTCGGGCGTGCGCGCACGGCGAGGTAGGCAAACACACCGAGGACAAGTACCAACAGCAGGTCACGCAGGCTGATGGTATGCGCCACCGGCCACACCGCGAACAGCAGCGCAACCAGCGCCAGCCCCGCCAGCGACAGCACCTTGGCAGTCCGTTCGGTATCGATCATGTCCGCCAGTAATCCACGTTGGCACTACTATAATAACAAGGTTCATCGGCCGGGCGCGGCGAGCGTCGCCTTCAAGGCCACGGCGGCGCGTGATAAGGTCAACGCCAGACAATAACACCGCGACATCCGCCCCCGATACCGCACCGATGAAAAAAATCGCCATGGTCGCCGCACCGGTACATCCGGTGCCGCCGCGCAAGGGCGCGGCGGTGGAGTGGTGGATGTACCAGGTCTGCCGCCGGCTTGCCGACGTCGAACCGCACATTGTCTGCATCGCCGGTGAGGACGATACGGACGAGGAACAGCGCGACGGTATCCGTTTGCACCGCATCTCCATCGGCCGGCTCTACCGGCGCGTGTGCCAGAAGATTTTCGGCCTCGATCCCTGGTCCTACGCCCGGCGGGTGGCGCGCCGCCTCGACACCATCCGGCCGGACATCGTGCACGTGCACAACGCCCCGGCGCTGTTCGCGGAACTGGCACGGTGTTATCGCGGGCCGGCGCGCTGGATTCTGCACATGCACAACGAGATGCCGTTTGAGCGGCTGCCGCGCGGCGCAGTGCTGTTCACCGTAAGCCGCTACCTGAAAGAATGGTATGGCGTGCGCCTGCCGGGCACGGATATCCGCATCATCACGAATGGGGTAGATACCGATACCTTTCGGCCACTTCCGCCAGGAGAAATCGCTGGCCTGCGTGCGCACCTGAAGCTGCCCACGGATAGAAAAATTGTCCTCTACGCCGGACGCATCTCCCCGGAGAAAGGCCCGCTTGATCTCGTGTGCGCCTTCGACAAACTGCGCAAACTGCGCCAAGATGTTTTCCTGGTGCTGGTCGGCGAGTTGCGCACCGGGGACGACCGGCGCGGTGAGTACGGCCGCCAGCTGCTCGCCGCCTGTGAGGCGCTCGGGGCCGACTGCTATCATGCCGGCACCGTGGACCCCGCGCATATGCAGGAATACTACCAGGCCGCCGACCTCGCCGTGGTGCCCTCCGAGTTCGAGGAGCCGTTCGGCATGGTGGCCATCGAGGCGATGGCGGCCGGCACACCGGTGCTTGCCACGCGCCGCGGCGGCCTGCCGGAGATCATCGCCGACGGCGCCACCGGTTTTCTGTTCGACGATGCGAAAAACCATTCGGCGTTCGCACAACGCTTGGACGAACTGTTGGGCGCACCGGCGCAGCTTGAAGCCGTGCGCCGGGCGGCGCGCGACTACGTCGAGCGGCATCACGACTGGCGCACGGTGGGCGCCCAGCTCGAAGCCGTCTACCGCGAACTGCTCGCGCGATGACCACCGCCATCAAACCGCAGCGTCCCATGCGCTCCGTACGCCTGCACGGCGGCCTGGGTGACGTGCTCATGGGCGTGAACGGCCTGCAGGCGCTGCTCGAACTCGGCGTGCCGGCGCTTGCGGACGACGCCGTGCTCTACACCCGCAGCGGCGCGCAGGCCGTGGTGCGCACGCTGCTCCCCGAGCGGCGCATCGAAAGCCTCGAGGCCTCGAAGCACGCGCCGCGGCCGCGCTACGCGATCGTGCCGCGCACGTCCTGGTCGACGGTGCTGCGCAACTGGCTTTACGGCGATTACTACGTCAACTTTCCCGAACGCCGGCTGCTCGCCTCCTACGGCTATCCGCAACCGGGAATCGCGCGCCGGCTGCAACTCTGGCTCACGGACCTCAAGCTCGGACCCGGCACGCGCTGGCGGCGTGAGACGCCTTCGTACTACGGTCTCAAGATGTGGACCCCGCTGGCCGAGGCCTTCGGCCTCACCGACACCGACCTCATGCGCGGGCTCTACCGGTCGCACCGCACCCTGAGCGAACGCCTGCGTGCACAGACCACGACGCGCTCTGATATCCCGGCGGTGGCGTTCTTCCCTTCCGGCAAGGCGTTCCAGTACCTGCCGGCGGCGTTCATCAAGGACCTGCTCGCGCGTGGCGGCGTCGGTGACAATGACTACACCTGCTGGTTCGCGCCCGGCGACCGCTGGCAATCGGAATACGAACGCGCCGGACTGCACTGCCGCGTCTCCGCGACCGACGACGAGCTCCTCGCCATCCTCGTCAGCGCCCGGGCGACCCTGACCTGCGACAGCTATGTCTCGCACCTCGCGCAACTGGTCGCGCGCCGCCACATCGCGCTCATGTCACATGACCTGCCGCAGCACACCGTCCACCCGGCGGCGCCGAGTACAGTCGTGTTCGAGCCGCAGAACTGCTGCCCATGCTGGTACGCGCTGCGCGAGACGCATACGACCTGCCTCGCCGGCCGCGACGCCTGCGGGGTGTTCGCCATGCCGCGCTATCGCGAGGCGGCCGCCACCGCCCTGCGCGCCGCGCTGACCGGCGCTTAAACCGCTGCAATCCCCGAGGGTTTGCATACAATAGGCGCCATGCACGCGCGCCTGTCGGCTGTTCTCATCACCCGCAACGTCGCCTCGCGGCTCGAAGCCTGCCTTAAGAGCTGCGCGTTCGCCGCTGAAATCGTGGTTGTGGACTCGGGCAGCACCGACGCCACCCTCGACATCGCCCGCCGCTTCAATGCCAAGGTTGTGCACCAGGACTGGCTCGGCTTCGGCCGGCAGAAACAGTTCGCGGTCAGTCAGGCACGCCACGACTGGGTGCTGTGCGTGGACGCCGACGAGCGCGTGAGCGACACGCTGCGCGCAAGCATCCTTAAGGAACTGGAGGCGCCGCGTTTCCAGGCCTACGAGTTCCCGCGCTGCAACCGCTTCCTCGGCCGCTGGCTGCGCCACGGCGAGGGCTATCCCGATCTGTCGCTGCGGCTGTTCGACCGCCGCCACGCGCACTGGAGCGACGATCCGATCCACGAGAAGGTGGTGACCGATGCACCGGTCGGACGCCTGGAAGGAGACTTGCTGCACGAATCCGAAGACGGGCTCGCGGATTACCTTGCCAAACAGAACCGCTACACCACGCTCCAGGCCGAACAACTGCACGCGCGCGGCCGGCGCGCGAGCGCGGCCAGGATGCTGCTGAGCCCGCCGCTGCGCTTCCTCAAGTTCTATTTCCTGCGCCGCGGCTTTCTCGACGGCGTCCCCGGGCTGATTCACATCCTCATCGGCTGCTTCAACAGCTTCATGAAGTACGCCAAGCTATTAGAACTGCGACGTACAGGGAAGCACAAGTGTCGCGAGAGGCAGGATGCCGAGAGCGACCAGAAAAAGCCACGCTGAGTGCTCGATCCGGCC
>CAKKQL010000180.1 GCA_919902095.1 Acidiferrobacterales bacterium | reverse complement strand
GCGCCGATTTTTTGTACGGCTTGTTGTAGTCGTTGCCGAGCTCGTGCATGGCGAACAGCACGCGCCGGTGCACTGGCTTCAACCCGTCGCGCACGTCCGGCAGCGCCCGCCCCACGATCACGCTCATGGCGTAATCGAGGTAAGAGCGGCGCATCTCGTCTTCGAGATTGACCGGGATGGTTTCCTTGGCGAATTGTTCCATGCTCAGGCGGGCGCGAATGCTTTGTAAGCTATTGAAAAATAATTATTAATTGACGTGCCGATGCATCCCGGGAAAGGCGGAATTCTAGCACGGAGTGACCCGCTCCTGCACTTAAAAAGCGGATCGCAAACTGCGGGAAAGTATCTGAAAAATGAAGCGCTTAAGCGCCCATCAGCGCAACCATTTTGGCGCGCGTGGGTTGCTCGACGACGCCCTTTTCCGTGACGACGGCGTCGATGAGTTCGGCGGGCGTGACATCGAACACCGGGTTCCAGGCACGGGCGCCATCGGCGGCGGTGCGGCTGCCGCCGGCGGTCAGCACCTCGGTTTCGGCGCGGGTTTCGATGGGGATGGCGCTGCCATCGGGGGTGTCCATGTCCACGGTGCTGGTCGGGGCCGCCACCATGAACTTCACGCCGTGGTAACGGGCGGCGACCGCTGTCATATAGGTGCCGATCTTGTTCGCGGCATCGCCATTGGCGGCGATGCGGTCGGCGCCGACAATGACCCACTGCACCTTGCCCTGCTTCATCAGCCAGGTGGCGGCGCCGTCGGCAAGCAGCGTCACCGGAATGCCGTCCTGCAACAGCTCCCAGGCAGTCAGGCGCGCGCCCTGCAACCAGGGACGGGTCTCGTCAGCATAGACATCGCGTATCCGTCCGGCGGCCACCCCCGCGCGCACCACGCCGAGGGCGGTCCCGTAGCCGCCGGTCGCGAGCGCGCCGGCGTTGCAATGCGTCAGCACGCCGCTGCCGGACTGAATGAGTGCCGCGCCGAGTTCGCCCATGCGCCGGTTGGCGGCGATATCCTCGGCATGGATGTGCCGTGCCTCGGCCAGCAGCCGGGGCGCCGGATCGCCCTCGGGCAGCGAACCGATAAGTGTGCGCATGCGTTCCACAGCCCAGCGCAGGTTGACGGCCGTCGGGCGCGCGCCAGCCAGCAATTCGAGGTCCGGCGCGATCCGCGCGCGCCAGGTCGTCGGGTTCTCGCGATAACGCAGTCCCGCGGCCAGCACGATGGCATACGCGGCCGTGATGCCGATGGCCGGGGCGCCGCGCACCACCATGTCATGGATGGCGCGGGCGGCATCCGGCAGATTGTCGAAATAGAGGTGCTCGAGCCGGCCCGGCAACAGGCGCTGGTCGATGAGCTTGAGGCGCTCGCCTTCCCACTCGACGGCATGGATACGGTCGTAGGGAACTGCGGCGGGGTCATTCACGGCCATGGGACGGCAGTATACCTTAGAGTCGTATGGCGCCAAACGCGTTGCGGTATACTGGCCGCACCTCGGCGCATATCACCATGCAGGAAATCGACACCCTCATCCAGGCACGCTGGATCATCCCGGTGGAACCGGAACGCTGCGTGCTTGAGCACCAGGCGCTCGCTGTCGACAAGGGACGCATCGTCGCCATTCTCGACAGCCGTGAGGCGACGGCGCGCTACCAACCGGCGGAAACCGTCAATCTGCACCACCACGCACTGATCCCGGGGCTGGTCAACGCGCATACGCACGCCGCCATGACCCTGTTCCGCGGCATGGCCGACGACCTGGTGCTGGCGGAGTGGCTGCAAGGGCACATCTGGCCGGCGGAGACTACCTGGGTGAGCCCGGACTTCGTGCGCGACGGCGCGCTGCTCAGCATCGCCGAGATGCTGAAGAGCGGCACCACCTGCTTCAACGACATGTACTTCTTCCCGGACGTCGTTGCGCGCGCCGCAGCCGAGACCGGCATCCGCGCCTGCATCGGGCTTATCCTCATCGACTTCCCCACCGCCTGGGCGCAGACGGCGCAGGAATACCTCGATAAGGGGCTTGCGCTGCATGACGAACTGCGCCACAGCGGGCTCGTGCGCACGGCGTTCGCCCCGCACGCGCCCTACACCGTCAGCGACGCGCCGCTCGAGAAGGTCCGGGTCCTGGCCGACGAACTCGACCTGCCGGTGCACATGCACGTGCACGAGACCGCGCACGAGATCGAGGAGTCGCTTGCGCGCTGCGGCATGCGCCCACTCGAGCGCCTCGACCGTCTGGGACTGCTCAACCCGCATCTGCTCGCCGTGCACATGACCCAACTGCAGCCGGAGGAGATCGCGACGATCGCCGCGCGCGGCGTGCACGTTGTGCACTGCCCGGAGTCGAATCTCAAACTCGGCAGCGGTTTCTGCGAAGTCGCGCGGCTGCTCGCGGCCGGCGTCAACGTCGCGCTCGGCACCGACGGCGCGGCCAGCAACAACGATCTCGACATGCTGGTAGAGATGCGCACCGCGGCACTGCTCGCCAAGGGCGTGAGCCGCGACCCGACCGCCGTGCCGGCGCACACGGCCCTGCGCCTGGCAACCCTGAACGGCGCGCGCGCGCTCGGCCTCGATGACACCATCGGCTCGCTCGTGCCGGGCAAGGCGGCGGACGTGACTGCGATCGACCTCTCGCACCTCTCCTGCCAGCCGGTGTACGATGCGGCGTCACAGATCGTGTACGCGGCGAGCCGCGACCAGGTGACGGACGTGTGGGTGGCGGGTCGACGCATGCTGAAGAACGGCGAGTTCACCACCCTCGATCCGCACGCGATCCTGCGCCGCACGGTCGAGTGGGGCCGAAAAATCCAGGAAGCCCGCGGCTGAAAAGCGGCGCCGTGAACCAAGGGCTTTCCCTCCACGCTTTCCACTCACACCGTTGTTAAAATTCTTTCATGCACACCCGTTCGTCCAATGTCGACCCCGCCGAGCTCGCCAAGTTCGAGAAGCTCGCGTCGCGCTGGTGGGATCCCGAGTCCGAATTCAAGCCGCTGCACGACATCAACCCGCTGCGCCTGAAGTTCATTAACGACCGCGCGGGATTGAAAGACAAGCGCGTGCTCGACGTCGGTTGCGGCGGCGGCATCCTTACCGAAGCGATGGCCGCGCTCGGCGCCGACGTCACCGGCATCGACCTCGGCGAAGCGCCGCTCGCCGTGGCCAAACTGCATCTCAAGGAAAGCGGCGGGAAGGTCGACTACCGCCGCGTGAGCGCCGAGGATCTGGCGCGCG
>CAKKQL010000179.1 GCA_919902095.1 Acidiferrobacterales bacterium | reverse complement strand
AAATGCGCCGCGCCTTGAACCTTGTCGAGCGCATGCAGGTAATACGGCAGCGCACCGGCCACAAACAGCGCCTCGCTCAGGTCCGCCAGCGCCTCCACGCTGTCATTGACGCCGCGCAGCAGCACCGACTGATTGAGCAGTTCGGCACCCGCGCCTTTCAGCCGCGCCAGTGCTGTCATCACCTCGCGGTCGATCTCGTGGACGTGGTTCGCGTGCACAACAACCACGGTTTTAAAGCGCAGGCGGTCGAGCCATTGCAACAATCCATCGTCCACGCGCGCGGGCAGCACGATCGGCAGGCGCGTGTGCACGCGCAGGCGTTTAACGTGTGAAATTGCCGATAGCGCCGCAGTGCATTCCGCCAGGCGCCGGTCGGAAAGCGTCAGTGGATCGCCGCCGCTCAGAATGACCTCCGTGATGGAATCGTCGGTGGCGATGTAGTCCAGCGCCGGGCGCCAATGATCGGTTGTGGGATTGGCGTCGGCATAGGGGAAATGGCGCCGGAAGCAGTAGCGGCAGTGCACGGCGCAGGCGCCGGTGGCCGTGAGCAGCACCCGTCCCCGATACTTGTGCAATACCCCGGGGGCGCGCATGGCGGCGGCATCGCCGACCGGATCCGGCGCGAACCCCGGCGCCGCCAGGCATTCCTCAGCCAGCGGCAGCACCTGCCGCAGCAGCGGGTCGCGCGGGTCGCCGTGGCGCATGCGCGCGACGAATCCACGCGGCACCCGCAGCGGAAACAGCCGCGCCGCGGCCCGCGCCGCCGGCAGCCACTCGGCCCCGAGGCCCACGGCGGCAAGCAGCTCCTCGGGCTCGGTGATGGCGGCGGCGAGCGCGCGCTGCCAGGCGGGAGTCTGCCGCCTTTCAGGCGGTCGCCGATCGGACTGAGGCGAGGGCGGCAGGACAGGGATGTCCTGATTGCCGCTTCGCCGATCGGACTGAGGCGAGGGACGCGCGGCAGGGATGCCGCGCTTGCGTCTTCCGGGTATCATAGCGCGCCTGATTTTACCCCTTTCGACCCAACAGGTGTCTCATGGCGACGTACAACACGAATGAATTCAAGGCCGGTCTCAAAGTCATGCTCGACGGCTATCCGGCCACGATCGTGGAAAATGAGTTCGTGAAGCCGGGCAAGGGCCAGGCCTTCAGCCGCGTGCGCATCCGCAACCTCAAAACCGGGCGCACCATCGAACGCACCTTCAAGTCGGGTGAGACCATCGAGGCCGCCGACGTCGCGGACATGGAGATGCAATACCTCTACAACGACGGCGAGTTCTGGCACTTCATGCAGCCCGAAACCTTCGAGCAGATCGTGGCCGACAAGGCCGCCGTGGGCGACAACGGCAAGTGGCTCAAGGAACAGGACGTGTGCATGGTCACGCTCTGGAACGGCGTGCCGATCACCGTCGAGCCGCCGAACACGGTGACGCTCAAGATCGTCGAGACCGACCCGGGTCTCAAGGGCGACACCAGCGGTGGTGGCGGCAAGCCGGCGACGCTCGAAACCGGCGCCGTGGTGCGCGTGCCGCTGTTCGTGCAAAACGGCGAGACCATCAAGGTCAATACCCGCACTGGTGAATACATCTCGCGCGCGTAGTGCGCGAGATGTATTCACAGGTACGAGGCACGAGGGAATGAAGTAGTTCTTCTTTATAATATTACGATTCACTACTATCCCTCGCCCTTGTACCTCGTATCTCGTTCCTATGTCTGATTGGCGCCCATCGGCTACCTCGGAGATTCTGAGACTCCGCGCCCGGATGCTGGAACGCCTGCGGGCGTTTTTCGCGGCGCGCGGCGTGCTCGAGGTCGAGACACCGATACTCTCGGCCGCGGCCACCCCCGATCTCCACCTGCAAAGTTTTTCCTGCCGCTACACCGGCCCCGATCCGCGCACGTTTTATCTGCATACCTCGCCAGAGTTTGCCATGAAGCGGCTGCTCGCTGCCGGCGAGGGCTCCATCTACCAGCTCGGCAAGGTGTTCCGCGATGGCGAAGCCGGACGGCTGCACAATCCCGAATTCACGATGCTGGAGTGGTACCGCGTCGGCTTTGACCACCACCGATTGATGGCCGAGGTTGTGGCGCTGGTCACCGAGGCACTTGAGGGACGACTGACGCTCGGCGCACCCGATAAGCTCAGCTACCAGGAAGCGTTCGAGCGCCATTGCGGAATCGATCCGCACACGGCCAATACCGGCACGCTCCTGGCCGCCGTCGAGGCCCGAGGCGTCCACGCCGGCGGCGATCTGGCGCACGAGAATCCCGATGTGTTGCGTGATCTGCTGCTGACCCATCTCGTCGAGCCGCATCTCGGGCGCGGACGGCTGACGCTGCTCCATGATTACCCGGCATCGCAGGCCGCGCTGGCGCGTATTCGTCCGGGGAACCCGCCGCTCGCCGAGCGCTTCGAGTTGTATCTTGAAGGCGTGGAGCTGGCGAACGGCTTTCACGAGCTGGGCGACGCCGAGGAACAGCGGCGGCGGTTTGAACGCGACCTCGCGGCGCGGCGCGCGCTCCACCTGCCGGCGGTGCCAATGGATGAACGGCTGCTGGAAGCGCTGCGGCAGGGCCTGCCGGCCTGCGCCGGCGTGGCGCTCGGCTTCGACCGGCTGGTGATGCTGGCGGCCGGCGCGACCTCAATTCAGGACGTGCTCGCGTTTCCGATCGAGCGGGCGTGAATCGAAGCCAATAGCCTCTGGCTATTAGCTAACGGCTAACTGCTATCGGCTACCGTCACGATTCCAGCCAGAAGGTGACCGGGCCGTCATTGGTGAGCGTCACCTGCATGTCGGCGCCGAACACGCCACTCGCCACCGGCGCATGCTGCCGGCGCGCCTGTGCGAGCAGATACGCAAACAACCTCTCTCCCGCTTCCGGCGGCGCCGCCGGCGTGAAGCTCGCGCGCATGCCTTTCTGGGTATCGGCCGCAAGCGTGAACTGCGGCACCAGCAGCAGACCGCCGTCGATGTCCTTGACGCTCAGATTCATTCTGCCCGCGGTATCGGGAAACACGCGATAACCGAGCAGCCGCTCCAGCAGCCGTTCGGCCCGCGCCTCGTCGTCGCTGCGCTCGACGCCGACGAGCACCGCTAATCCGCGCCCAATGGCGCCGACCGTTTTGCCTTCAACGGCAACGGACGCCTGGCTGACACGCTGTAACAGGCCGATCATGGGCAAACGATTCGCTGACGTGATCCGGTCTCCCCGCGTAGTATATCGGCCGGACCTTGAACGACCCAACGACAGCGGCCAGCTGCATGAAACCCGTCACGCTCTACACCGTCGGCCACGGCAACCGCACCGCCGACGAACTGATCGCGCTGCTCAAGGCAGCGGGCATCACGACGCTCGTGGACGTGCGCGCCAATCCCGCCTCCAGCCGCCACCCGCAGTTCGGGGCCGATGCGCTGCGCCAGGCGCTGGAATCGAACGGGATGGTTTATCACTGGGCCGGGCGACAACTGGGCGGCCAGCGCCGGCCGCGACCGGATTCGCCGCACATCGCGCTGGCGTCGGAGGGTTTTCGCGGCTTCGCGGATCACATGGACACCGATATCTTCCAGCGCGGCGTCGCCCGGCTCATCAGCCTCGCCATGAAATCGCGCACCGCCATGATGTGCGCCGAAAAGCTGCCGGAGCGCTGCCACCGCTCGCTGATTGCGGATTACCTGGTGCTCAAGGGCGTCACCGTGCAGCACATCATTGATACCGCCGAGATGCGCGAACATCAACTGCACCCGCACGCGCGCACGGAGTCCGGACGCCTGATTTACGACCGCCAGGCGTCGCGTCCGCTGCAACTCCAGTAACCGGGGGAAATCAGGCGCCGATGGCGACCGGCGGGTTGCTGGCCGCGGTCGCCGGCAGATCAACTTCCGGCGGCAACACCACGTCCATCACGATCGGCAGGTGGTCGGAGATCGGCTGATTCAGCACGCTCACGTTCTGCACCGTCAGCGTCGGGGAGACGAGGATATGGTCGATGTTGCGCGCCGGACGCCAACTCGGGAAGGTGTGCAGCCCGGGCGCCGGCTCGCACAGGCGGGTGCGGGCAAAGAGCCAGTTCATTTCGGGACTGTCGGCGCTGCAATTGAAATCGCCCATGAGCACGACGTGGCGGTAGGCCCGCACGCGGTCGCTCAGGTACTCCAGCTGCTGCAACCGCGCGCGCCGGCCGAGCGCGAGATGGACAATAATCACGGCCAGCGCCTCCGGTCCCTGACCGTACTGCGCCACCAGCGCGCCGCGACCCGGGATCCGGCCGGGCAGGCGCTCCTCGTGGATCTCGCTCGGACGCAGGCGGCTCAGGAGGCCGAGGCTGTGCTGCCCGAGGTGACCGAAATTGCGGTTGGTCTGGTCGTACCAGTGCGGGAAGTGTCCCTGCAGGGCGAGATATTCGGTCTGGTTGATATAGCCGCTGCGCAGGCTGCCGGCATCCGCCTCCTGCAAGCCGACGATATCGAAGCCGCGGGCCAGGCGCGCGATGCGATCGAGATTCTCGAGTCGCTGCGTGGACGGCAGCACGTGCTTCCAGGAATGCGTCAGGTAATGGCGGTAACGGCTGGTGGCGATGCCGGTCTGGATGTTGTAGCTGAGCAGACGGAGCCGGCGCGCGCCATCGGGGACGGCGCCTTCGGCGGGCTCCGGCGCACGACGCGCGGGCAAATGAACTGCCAGTACACTCATGGGATGCAATGCCAAGACATGAAATTGACGGTGAATTCTCCTTGCTGCGCGGCGCTTCGGACCACCAAAGGCCGGAAAAGACTACGTAACCTTAGCTGATCCGGTTCGCATTGCAACCCACCGGCGACCGCTGTTCGGGCGGTTCAGACGTAGCGTCGCAGAACCAGATTATTGATGGGGCCCTAATTAACCGAATTCAATAACGCTGACCAGCGGCGGCGGGACGCACCGGTTACCAGGCGGGATGTAAAAAAGAAAAACCCCGTCAGCTTGCGCCGACGGGGTTTGGATATAAAGCCTGGCAGTGTCCTACTTTCACATGG
>CAKKQL010000178.1 GCA_919902095.1 Acidiferrobacterales bacterium | reverse complement strand
AGGCCGCGAGCCTGTCGAACATCCTCGACCGCACCGGGCTGACCAAGGGCGCGCTCTATCACCATTTTCCTGATAAGGACCGCCTCGGGCACGCCGTGATCGAGGAGGTCATCCGCGAGTCGCTTGAAACGATGGTGTTCGCGCCGCTACGCGCGACCAACGACCCCATCGGCACGTTGCGTGCGGTGATCCAGCACAAGGCCGAACGGACGACCAGCGACACCGTGGTGCTCGGTTGCCCACTCAACAATCTGATGCAGGAGATGAGCCCGCTCGATGCCGACTTCAAACGGCGTTTGACGGAGATTCTCAAGACCTGGCAGGACGTGGTCACCGACGCGCTCAAGCGCGGACAAAAGGTGGGGCAGGTGCGCAAGGACGTGGATTGCCGCGCGGCGGCGCTGTTCATCGTTTCGGCGTTCGAGGGCTGCATCGGCATTGCCAAGAACCTGCAGTCGGTGAAGGAATTCCGCCTGTGCATGGCGCAGCTCGTGGGCTACGTCGAAGGCCTGCAAGTGAAAGGCCGCTAGATGATTTTTTTTCGCGCCAATACATACCAATCGGTCGGTATGCACGACCGCCGACCGGGTTTTTTGCCGTACGCCGTTGCAGTATCCCTCAACCACAACCCAAGGAGCACGACCATGCCATTGATCGACACCGTTACCCCCGAGAAGGCGAGCGGCAAGGTGGCCGCCGTCTACAGCGACATCAGCAAGGTGTTCGGGTGCGTGCCGAACGCGATGCAGATGTTTTCGGCCAGTCCGCCGCAGCTTGACCACCAGTGGGAGACCATGGGGTATTACCTCAAGCACCCGGCCTTGAGTTTCCCGCTGCTCGCGGCGATCCGCATGCTGGTCTCGCAGGAGAACGATTGCCACTACTGCATCGGCATGAACGGCGCCTTGCTTATCCACATGGGCCAGTGGACGCCGGAGCAGGTCACGGCGACCAAGCAGGACGCCAAGGCGGCGCCGCTGCCGGCAAAGGAAAAGGCGTTGCTCGCCTTCGTGCTCAAGACCGTCGCCGAGCGCAAGCCGGTCACGCGTGCCGAGATCGAGCAACTCAAGAAGCTTGGCTGGAGCGAGGCCGACGTGTTCGACGCCGTGGCCCATGGCGCGCGCAACGTGGCAGTGGACATCATCTTCAACACCTTCCAGATCGAGAACGATTTCTAAAGGAGAACATTGCATGTTGCATAAACGGCAGGAATTGGCCGCCCCGACCCTTGGGGTGGCCGAGGCGATTCAGGCCCGGCGCGCGGTCAAGGCGTTCGACGCGAACCATCGGATGACTGACGAGGAAACCGAGCGGCTGCTGTCGCTCGCCATCCTGTCGCCGACCGCGTTCAACATCCAGAACTGGCGCTTCGTGCTGGTACGCGATCCGGCATTGCGCAAACAGATTCGCGCGGTTGCCTGGGATCAGGCGCAGGTGACGGACGCCTCGCTGCTGGTCGTGCTGTGCGCCGACCTCAAGTCGTGGGAAAAGAACCCGGCGCGTTACTGGCGCAACGTGGCCAAGCCGGTGCAGGATTTTCTCGTGCCCGCCATCCAGCAGTATTACGCCGGGCGGGAACAGGTGCAGCGCGACGAGGCCATGCGTTCCTGCGGCATCGCCGCCATGACGCTGATGCTCGCGGCCAAGGAGATGGGTTACGACTCCTGCCCCATGGACGGTTTCGATTTCGGCGCCGTGGGCAAGCTCATCAAGCTCCCGAAAGACCACGTCATCGCCATGTTCGTCGCCATCGGCAAGGGCATCAAGGAACCTATGCCGCGCGGGGGGCAGCTGACCTTGAGCGAGGTTCTCGTCGAGGACCGCTTCGGGTAAGTACGCCGCTCGGTCGTTTTGACGTTCCAACTTTGGCCCGCGCCCTCCGACGCGGGCATTTTTTTGTCCGCTGCAAGTCTGGCGTAACCCTTAATGTTTCTTTCTCCGTGCCCGAGCAACTGCCTTGGCGATATCCGTTTCGGTGATCCCCAGAGCCTTCAGTTTTTTGCGCACCTGCTTCGCGCCATCGCTTCGGCGAGGCCCGAACAACGCGCATGGTGGGCGCGATTCAAGTTTTCTCGGTTTTCCGGTAGGCACGATAGCGCAACGAAACAAGGAACTAAGCAAATATTGCTCCTGCTCAGGGTTGCCGGCAAGTAATCATTGAAGTCATGATCGTCGCAGCCGCCACGCACGCCACAACAGCTACGTCTCCGGGATTGCAGACGCGCGCGAATCAGCGGCGCGGCGCGATGGCGGTGATTACGAACCGGCCGTCTTTGCCCCGGCTCAGATCGAACGTCACCTTGTCGCCCGGCTTGATGCCGGTCAACAGGCCGGCGTTCGCCACATCGAAGAACATGGTCATGCCGCTCCAGCCGAGGCTCTTGATGGGACCGTGCTCGATCTTGATTCGGGCCTTTCCCGCATCGACCTCCTTGACGACCCCTTCGCCCTTATGGACCTGCTGCGCGGCGGCCAATACCAGCGGGCCGTGCGCCGCCTGCTCGCCGGCATGGGCCCCGAGGGACGGGCCGGCCGTGAGCACCGTGCCGAGTACTGCGAAGACCGCGTATTTTGTTGCGTTCATGGTTGTTGGCTCCTCTCTGTGAAGTGATGACGGGATTCATTAAGTCGGTTCCGCGAGCCGCGCTTCCTTCGACCGCAGCCTGCGCTCCTGCCACAGCAGATACGCCGCCGGAATCACCACGAGCGTCAAGATCGCCACGCTCAGCATGCCGCCGACCATGGGCGCGGCGATGCGCTGCATCGGTTCCGAACCGGTGCCGGTGCTCCACAGAATCGGCAGCAGCGCGGCGATGATCGCGACCTTGGTCATGGTCACCGGGCGGATGCGCAACAGTGCGCCTTCGACGATGGCCGCGCGGATGTCCTCGCGCGTGAGCGTCTGGCCGCGCCGGTCGCGTTCCGCCTGCCGGCGGGCCAGCGCCTGGTCGAGGTAGGCGAGCATGACCACGCCGATTTCGACCGCGACACCGCCGAGGGCGATGAAACCCACGGCCACCGCGACCGACAGGTTGTAGCCGAGCAGGTATAAGAGCCAGAAGCCCCCGACCAGCGCGAGCGGCAGGGTGGCGACGATGATCCCGACTTCGGCGGCATTGCGAAAGTTCAGATACAGCAACAGCAGGATGATGGCGACGGTGAAGGGAATGACAAGCCCCAGCCGCGCCTTGGCGCGCTCCAGATACTCGTATTGCCCGGTCCAGGTGAGCGAGTAGCCCGGCGGCAGTTTCACCTTTTCGGCCACGGCTTTCTGGGCTTCGAGCACGTAGCGGCCGAGGTCGCGCCCGCTGATGTCCACGGAAATCCAGCCGGAGAGACGCGCGTTCTCCGAGCGGATCATGTCCGGCCCGTCCATGACGCCGACCTCGGCCACTTCGGCCAGCGCCACCTGCGCGCCGCTGGGCGTGACGATGGCGAGCTGCTTCAGGCGCTCGAGCGAATCGCGCAGCTCGGCCGGATAGCGCAGGTTCACCGGATAGCGCTCGCGCCCCTCGATGGTTTCGGTCACGTTCATGCCGCCGATCGCGGTCGCGACCGTGTCCTGGATGTCGGCGACGTTGAGCCCGAAGCGCGCGGCGCGCGCGCGGTGAATGCGCACGTCGAGGTAGCGCGCGCCGGTCAGGCGCTCGGCGAACACCGACGCCGTGCCCGGGACGGCGCGCAACACGGTTTCGATTTGCCTGCCGATTTCCTCGATCTTCCCGAGGTCGTTGCCGTTGACCTTGAGGCCGACCGGCGTGCGGATGCCGGTGGTGAGCATGTCGATGCGCGTCTTGATGGGCATCACGAACACGTCCGGCATGCCGGGAAGCCGGAGCGCGGCGCGCATTTCGTCCATGAGTTTCGCCGTGGTCATGCCCGCGCGCCATTCGGCTTTCGGCTTGAGGCGGATGGTGGTCTCGAACATGGACAGCGGCGCCGGGTCGGTCGCGGTCTCGGCGCGCCCGGCCTTGCCGAACACCGTCTCCACCTCCGGGAAGCTCTTGAGGATGCGGCCGGTCTGGCCGAGCAGTTGCTGCGCCTTGCCGGTCGAGAGGCCGGGCAGCGTGGTCGGCATGTAGAGGATATCGCCCTCGTCCATGTCCGGCATGAACTCGGTGCCGATTTGCTGCAGCGGCAGCATGGTGCTCGCGACCAGCGCGAGCGAGATCCACATGACCTTCATCGGCTGTGCCAGCACCCAGTCGAGCGCCGGTTTGTACCAGCGGATGAGGGCGCGGTTCAGGGGGTTCTCGTGCTCGGCACGAATGCGTCCGCGGATTAAATAGCCCATGAGCACCGGCACCAGCGTGATGGACAGGCCCGCGGCCGCGGCCATGGCGTAGGTCTTGGTGAAGGCGAGCGGCGCGAACAGCCGGCCTTCCTGTGCCTGCAACGCGAACACCGGCAGGAAGCTCACGGTGATGATGAGCAATGAAAAAAACAGCGGCGGTCCGACTTCTTCGGTCGCCTGGCGCACGATCTCCCAGCGGTTCTTGTCGGTCACCTGCTCGCGTTCAAAATGCTTGTGCACGTTCTCGATCATGACGATGGCCGCGTCCACCATCGCGCCGATGGCGATGGCGATGCCGCCGAGCGACATGATGTTGGCGTTGATGCCCTGGTGCCGCATGACGATGAACGCCACCAGCACGCCGATCGGGAGCGTGATAATGGCCACCAGCGACGAGCGCAGGTGGAACAGGAACGCCAGGCACACCAGCGCCACGACGATAAATTCCTCGACCAGCGTGCCGCTGAGGTTGGAGACCGCGCGCCCGATGAGCGCCGAGCGGTCATACGTGGTGACGATTTCCACGCCTTCGGGCAGGCTGCGTTTGAGATTTTCGAGCTTCGCGCGCACCGCCTTGATGGTGGAGAGCGCGTTCTCGCCGTGGCGCATGACGACGATGCCGCCGGCGACCTCGCCCTCGCCGTTGAGTTCGGCGATGCCGCGGCGCATTTCCGGCCCGAGCCGGATCTCGGCCACTTGCGCGAGCATGATTGCCTGGCCGGCGGAGCCGACGCCGAGCGGCACCTGGCGCAAATCCTCGACACTTTTCAGGTAGCCGCGGGTACGCACCATGTACTCGGCCTCGGCCATCTCCACCACCGAGCCGCCGGTTTCCTGATTGGCGTTCTCGATCGCGCGCCGGATTTCATCCAGCGTGAGCCGGTAGGCGCGCAGCCGCGCCGGGTCCACGACGACCTGGTACTGCTTCACCATGCCGCCGACTGCGGCAACCTCGGACACGCCCGGCACGGTGCGCAGTTCGTATTTCAGGAACCAGTCCTGGAGCGACCGGAGCTGCGCGAGGTCGTGGCGGCCGCTGCGGTCCACGAGCGCGTATTCGTACACCCAGCCGA
Source organism: Acidiferrobacterales bacterium (assembly GCA_919902095.1). Next base: position 2,539 of record CAKKQL010000178.1, on the reverse strand, counting down.
CGCCGGTCGCGTCCGGCCCGAGCGCCGGCTTGGCGCCGCGCGGCAGGCGCGGCAATACCTGCGACAGGTATTCGAGCACGCGCGAGCGTGCCCAGTAGAGGTCGGTGCCGTCCTTGAAGATGACGTACACGAACGAATCGCCGAAGGTCGAAAAGCCGCGCACCGACTGCGCGCCCGGCACCGACAGCATCGCGGTGGTGAGCGGGTAGGTGATCTGGTCCTCGACCACCTGCGGCGCCTGGCCCGGGTAACCGGTCTTGATGATGACTTGGGCGTCGGACAGGTCGGGGATGGCGTCGAGCGGCGTGCGCGCGGTGGCATAAATGCCCCACGCCGTAAGCAGCGCCGTGACCAGCAGCACCAGGAAACGGTTGCGGATCGACCAATGGATGACACGTGCGATCATGGTTGCGTCTCAGTGCTGGTGTTCGCCCGCGGGCGAAGCGGCCGGCGCGGTTGGCTCCATGCGCGCGAAGCTCGCGCGCACGCTGGCTTCGGAATCGATCAGGAACTGGCCGGAGATGACGACGGTATCGCCCTCGTTCAGCCCCTTGACGATTTCGATCCAGTCGCCGAGTTCGGCGCCGGGCACGACCTCGACCGGCTGGAACCGGCCCGCGCCGAGCGCCAGCACCATGGCCGTGCGCGTGCCGGTGCGGATCAGCGCCTCGCGCGGGACAGCGAGCTGCCGGCCCGCCGGCGGCGACTGGATTAACACCTCCGCGAGCATGTTGGACTTGATCGCCGCGTCCGGCCTGTCGAGGCGCAGCACGACACGCCAGCTCCGGGCGCCGACGCCGATATCCGGTTGCACGGATTCCACGCGTGCCTCGAAGCTGCGCCCGGGCACGGTCTCCACGCGCACCTCGGCCGGCAGCCCGGCGCGCAGCCAGTCGGCGCCGCGCTCGAACACGTCGGCGAGCACCAGTGCTTCCCGGTCCTCGCGCTGCACGTAGCCCGACACCGCCAGCCGGCGCGCACGCGCGGCACGCTCGACTTTATAGGTCCGCACGCCGAGGCTGCTGACGATTTCCGGGCGCACGCTGACCACATTGCCGGCCTCGCCTTCATAAACCGGCACCAGTTGCATGTCCATGAACGGCGATTTGCCGGGCTTGTCGCTGCGATAGCCCGGGACCATCGGGTCGTGCCAGTAGAGCGGTTTGCGCTCGGTCGTTGCGGTTTCCACCGGGCCGGCGCCGCGCTTGGCCAGCAGGTACCACAGGCCGGCGGCCGCCAGCAGCGCCGTGACGACGACGAGTACGATGACGGTTTTCCGGTTCGTAAATGAAGCCCTGCTGCGCTTCGCTGCGTTCGTCTCGTCATTCGAAGATGAAGCCCTACTGCGCTGCGCTTCGTTCGTCTTGTCATTCATGGTTATTCTCCGGTGAGATACAAAAGCTCCGCCTGGGTTTTGGCGAGGTCCACGCGCACGCGCGTGTATTCCTGTTCGGCCTCGAGCGCCTTCATCTGCGCCTCGCGGTATTCGGTCTGGTCGCGCGCGAAGCCCGCGACCGTCACCTGCGCCTCGCGGCGGATGGCGGGCAGCAGCTGTTCTTCGAAAATCCGCGCGCGCGCGGCGAGCGCCTCGTATTCGGCGCGCATGGACTGGTGCATCGCCACGAGTTCGCGGCGCTTGTCCTCGGTTTCGAGGCGCGCGCCGCTCTCCAGCGCCTGTTTTTCGGCGAGCCGCCGGTCTTGGCGCTTGGAACGGAAGATCGGCAGGTCGAATGTCACCATGGCCGTGACCATGTCGGGCCGCTCGGTGCCGTCCGGCATCGGCCGGCGGAAACCATACTGGAGATCGAGCATCCACCCCGGCTTGTATTCCTGGCGCGCCATGTCCACCTCGAGGCGCGCGGCATTGTGCATCGCCTCGGCGGCGAGCAGCTCGGGGTGACGTACCGCGTCGAAGTCCGGCGCGGGAACGGGCAGCGCCGGCAGCGCCACCGGCAGCGCCAGCGCCGCCGCGTCGCCGATCCAGCGCCCGAGTTGCGCCCGCGCGCGCGCGATCTGGGCCTTCAGCATCGGCTCGCGTTCGTTCACCCGCGCCAGCGCCTGGCGCGCGCGGCTCAGCGCCTGCTGCATGTCGGCGGCCGCGCGGTAGCGGCCCTCCGCGGCCTCGAGTTGCTTCTGCTGAAGGCGGCGCGTTTCCCCGAGCAGGCGCAGCGACTGGTTGAGGTAATAGATCTCGAGCCAGGTCTGGCGCACCTGCCTGAGAAGATTGCGCCGCTCCGCCTCCAGCCGCGCCTCCTCCCGGGTCAGTTCCCGCTCCGCGCGCCGGCTTTTGAGGTTGAGCGTGTCGCCGGGCGGGAAGCTCTGGCGCACGCCGACCATGGTCATGGTCATGTCGTCTTGGCGCAGATTGTAGGAATCGGTCGGTACGTTCACGAAGCCGGTCGTGAGCTGCGGGTCGGGCAGGCGCCCTTCGTAGACGGTGCGCTCGGCGGAGGCCGAGACGTTGGCGCGGGCGCGCGCGAGCGTCGGCGCCTGTTCAAGCGCGAGGCGCTCGGCCTCGGCAAGCGTGAGTGCCGCGCCG
>CAKKQL010000177.1 GCA_919902095.1 Acidiferrobacterales bacterium | reverse complement strand
CCCGCGCGCGTGGGCCTTCGATTTCATGATCATGATGTACGGAACCCTGTTCATGATGGCCGGCGCCTACACGCTGGCGAAGAACGGCCACGTGCGCGGGGACGTGCTCTATGGCTTTTTCAGACCGCGCACCCAGGCGATACTCGACCTCATCCTCTACATCGTGTTCTTTATTCCCGGAGTCGTCGCGCTCGTTTGGGCCGGTTACACCTACGCCGCCGAGTCGTGGGCGATCAACGAACACTCGACGATCACCTCCGAAGGCCCGCCGATCTACCCGTTCAAGACCGTCATACCGGTCGCCGGTGCCATCCTGTTGTTGCAAGGTATCGTCGAGATCGTGCGCTGCGTCATTTGTATCAAGCAGGGCGACTGGCCCTCGCGTGAGCAGGACGTAGTGGAGGTCGACGTGGACAAGCTGAAGGAGGAATTGCACGTCAAGGACGAGGACATCGAGAAGCTCGACAAGTACGTCGTGCATCAGGAGCCGGGCAAATGAAGATCCGCAAGGAGCTCTGGTTCGGCTTCGCGCTGATGGCGGTGATCATCCTCGTGGTGCTGGTGCTCACCCCGTGGGGCAACCTGTTCGACGCGCACCTGAGCAAGCAAGACCTCGGAGTCCTCGGGCTGCTGATGCTCGCGCTGATCGTGGTGGCCATCATGATCGGGTTCCCCACGGCCTTCACGCTGATGGGCATGGGCGTGTTCTTCGCCTGGCTCGCTTACCGCAGCGTCAATCCGGATCTCGCCACCCAGCAGGTGCTCGATCTTTTCGTGCAGCGCACCTACGGGGTGATGTCGAACGACGTACTGATCGCGATCCCGCTGTTTCTGTTCATGGGCTATCTCGTGGAGCGGGCGCAGCTCATTGACAGGCTTTTCAAAAGCCTGCATCTCGCCACCGCAGGCGTGCCGGGTTCGCTCGCGGTAGCGACCATCATTACCTGCGCGATCTTCGCCACCGCTACCGGGATCATCGGCGCGGTGGTGACGTTGATGGGGCTGCTTGCCCTTCCAGCGATGCTGCGTGCCGGGTACAACATCAAGATTGCCGCGGGCGCGATCACCGCCGGCGGGTGTTTGGGCATCCTGATCCCGCCCTCGGTGCTGTTGATTGTGTATGGCGCCGTGGCCGGCGTATCGGTGGTGCAGCTCTACGCCGGCGCCTTCCTTCCCGGTTTCATGCTCGCGGGGCTCTACATCGGCTACATTATTGTGCTCGCCAAGTGGAAGCCGCATCTGATGCCGCCGCTGGCCGAAAGCGAGCGGCGCGTGCCGCTGCCACCCTTGGCGCGTACGCTGGCGCAGCTGAGCGGCAACGCACTGATCGGGTTGTGGCGCGGGCTCATGGCGCGTGGAAGCGCCGGCGTCCCGACGCGCGCCATGATCGGGCAACTCATCGTCGTGCTGGTGCCGGCGCTCGCCATCGCCGTTGTGTTGAGCGTCACCTGGCGGCTGGCGACCGCGCCGGTGATTGAGGCCAGCACCGCCGGATTGATAGAAGCGACCGCCGGCTTTGTGGCGGATACCTATCAGGACGAGCCGGCCGGCCTTATTGGCCAGGCTCCGCTTCCAGAGGATAAACCGGAATTTCAGAAACCTCCGGCGGACCAGCCGCTGGAGCTTGTGCCGCCGGCGCAGGTCGCGGAAGTCCAACCGGCCGAGCGGCTGCCAACGCCGGCGTGGTTCTGGATTGTGGGCGGCGTCGCTATCGCCGCGCTCGCCGTTCGTTACCGGCGCTTGAACTGGCAGCGGCTTGAGATATTCAAGATGATGCTTAGCTCGTTTTTCCCGCTGGCGCTGCTGATCCTCGCCGTGCTCGGTTCGATCGTGTTCGGTTTGGCGACGCCCTCCGAGGCGGCGGCGGTCGGCGCGTTCGGCGGGTTCATTCTCGCGGGCGTCTACCGCTTCGTTGCTTACTGGCGTGAAGCGCCGGCACGCGACTCGGGGCGCACCGGCGTGATCTGGAAGACGGTGAAAGAGCTCGGGGTCATCGTCAAGGAATCGTCCTTCCTCACCGCCAAGACCAGCGCGATGGTGTGCTGGCTGTTCGTCGGGTCCGGTATTTTCGCGGCGGCGTTCGCGCTGCTCGGCGGGCAGGAGCTGATCGAGAAGTGGGTGCTGTCGCTCGACATGACGCCGTTGCAGTTCATGATCCTCGCCCAGTTCATCATCTTCATCCTCGGCTGGCCGCTCGAGTGGACCGAGATCATCATCATTTTCATGCCGATCTTCATTCCGCTGCTGCCGCACTTCAACATTGATCCCCTGTTTTTCGGCCTGCTGGTGGCGCTGAACCTCCAGACGGCGTTCCTCTCGCCGCCGGTGGCGATGGCGGCGTTTTATCTCAAGGGCGTGTCACCGCCGCACGTGACGCTCAACCAGATCTTCGCCGGCATGATGCCGTTCATGGGCATCCAGGTGCTTGCGCTCGTACTGCTGTACATATTCCCGCAGATCGGTCTGTGGCTGCCGCACATGCTCTACAAGTAGGCCGGGCGGGAAGAATTGTGCCTAGCATGCTGACGCGCCCCCAGCGCATCCGTTTGTACCGGTTGCGCTGGACGGCGTTCGTGTTGGTGGCGCTGGCCTACATGCTGTCGTTCTTCCACCGCGTGGCGCCGGCGGCCGTCGCCGGCGAGCTGCAGCAGGCGTTCCAGGCCAGCGGCGCCGCGCTCGGTTCGCTCGCGGCGTCGTACTTCACTATCTACGCCCTGATGCAGGTGCCGACCGGCGTGCTCGTGGATACGCTCGGCGTGCGCCGCATCGTCGCCCTGGGCGGCGTCATCGCCGGCGCCGGTTCGATCCTGTTCGGCCTGGCCGATACGCTGTGGACCGCCTCCCTCGGTCGCCTGCTGGTGGGGCTTGGCGTGTCGGCGATGTTTCTCGCCATGCTCAAGATCAACGCCCTGTGGTTCCGCGAGCGCCACTTCGGCACGCTGGCGGGCCTGACCGTGCTCCTGGGCAATCTCGGCGCGGTGCTCGCGGCGGCGCCGCTCGTGTGGGTGCTCGGCTTCACCACCTGGCGCACGGTATTTGTCGCCGTCGGGTTTTTCTCGGGGATACTGGCGCTGCTCACCTGGTGGCTGGTGCGCAATCACCCCGGCGAGGCCGGGCTGCCGACGATGCGCGAGCTCGAAGGTCTGGCACCGCACCCGCCGCACGCCGGCCACTGGCGGGAGGGGCTCATCGAGGTCGTAAGCAACCGCGCCACCTGGCCCGGCTTCCTGCCGGCATTCGGCGTGGCCGGCACGCTGCTCGCCTTTGCCGGGCTCTGGGGCGTGCCGTTTCTGCGCGATGTTTACTCGATGCCGCGCGAGGTGGCCGTGCTGCACACCACCTGGTTGCTCGCCGGCTTCGCCGTCGGCGCCTTCTTCAGCGGCGCGCTGTCCGACCGCATCCGGCGGCGCAAGCCGGTCATGCTCGGAGGCATCGCGTTTTATCTTTTGTGCTGGTTGCCGCTGTTATTCCAGTGGCCGTTGCCATTGCCCGCCGGCATCATCCTGTTCTTCCTCATGGGGGTTGGCGCCTCGGGCTTCACGCTCGCCTGGGCCGTGGCCAAGGAGGTCAACCGCCCGGCGCTGTCCGGCATGGCCACGGGCGTGGTGAACACCGGCGCGTTTCTCGGCGCCGCGATCCTCCAGCCCTTGATCGGCTGGGTGATGGACCTCGGCTGGGACGGGCGGATGATGGACGGGGCGCGGATCTATTCGGCGGCGAACCATCGGGCGGGCGTCGGCATTCTCTTTTTCGTGGCGACGGCGGGGCTGCTCGGCGCGCTCACGGTGCGTGAGACCCATTGTCGCCACCTGGCCCATCATTGACTCACGGGAGACGACATGAAGCCGAAAGTTCTGGTGACGCGCGAGGTGTTCGATGACGTGCTGGAGTATCTCGGCAAGTATTTCGATGTCACCTCCAACCAGTCCGACAAAGCGTTTGGCCCGGATGAACTGGCGGCGAAGCTCGCCGACAAGGACGGCGCACTCACGGTGCTGACCGACCGCGTGGACGGCGCGCTGCTCGAGCGCTGCCCGCGACTCAAGGCGGTGTGCAACATCGCCGTCGGCTTCAACAACCTTGATCTCACGGCCTGTACCACGCGCGGCGTGCTGGCCACCAATACGCCCGGTGTGCTCGACGCCGCCACCGCCGACTTTACCTGGGCGCTGATCCTGGCCACGGCGCGTCGCCTCACCGAGGCCGAGGCCTGGCTGCGGGCGGGCGAGTGGCACGGCTGGAAGCTCAAGCAGTTCCTGGGATTCGACGTGCACCACGCCACGCTCGGCATCCTCGGCATGGGGCGCATCGGGCGGGCCGTCGCGCGCCGCGCCGCGGGCTTCGACATGACGGTGCTGTATCACAACCGTACGCGCCTGCCGCCAGAACTCGAAAAAGAGTGTCGCGCGACGTACGTGACCCTGGATGAGCTGCTCGCCCGTGCCGACATCGTCTCCCCGCACGTGCCGTATTCGGCCGCCTCGCACCATCTGATCGGCGCCCAGGAGCTGGCGCGGATGAAATCGTCGGCGATCCTCATCAACACCGCGCGCGGCGGGGTGGTGGACGACGTGGCGCTCATCGAAGCGCTCAAAAGCGGCAAGATCGCCGCCGCCGGCCTCGATGTGTTCGAAAACGAACCCAGGCTCAATCCGGAATTCCTGAAACTGAAAAATGTCGTGCTGGCGCCGCATATCGCCAGCGCCACGCATGCAACACGCCGGGGGATGGCGATGCTGGCGGCGGAGAATCTGGTGGTGGCGCTGACGACGGACCAGCGCCCGCCCAACTTGCTCAATCCTGAAGTACTTGGAACCGCGGGTTAACGCGGATGAACGCAGATTAATATCCGTATGCCAGGCGCTTCGTTTTTATCCGCGCTTAGCAGCGTTCATCCGCGGCTGCATGCTGCTTCATGAAGCGGTGGCGGCTAACTATGCGGGAGATGGTGGCCGGTCTTCGCGCGGGACGCTTCACGAGCGAGAACCTCACACGCGATCTGTTGGCGCGCACGGCGGCGCTGGAGCCGACGATACAGGCCTGGGCCTGGCTCGATCCGGAGGCGGCGCTTGCCAAGGCGCGCACAGTTGACCGGGCGCATGCATCAGGTGCAACCCACGGTGTGCTGCATGGCGTCCCAATCGGCGTCAAAGACATCATCCATGCCCGCGGCATTCCGACGGGCATGGGCTCGCCGGTTTTCGCGGACTTGGTGCCGCCGCAATCGGCGACGGTGGTGACGAGACTCGAAGCGGCCGGTGCGTTCGTGCTCGGCAAGACGGTGACGGCTGAGCTGGCCTATTTTCATCCCGGCAAGACGCGCAATCCCTGGAATAGCGCGCACACGCCGGGGGGCTCGTCCATGGGGTCGGCGGCGGCGGTGGCGGCGCGCATGGCGCCAGTGGCGCTCGGCACCCAGACCAATGGCTCGGTGATCCGTCCCGCGGCCTTCTGCGGCTGCGTCGGCTACAAGCCAAGCAGCGGCCTGATCCCGCGCACCGGCATTCTCGAATTCAGCCCCACGCTCGATCAGGTCGGTGTCTTCGCGCGCGCCGTGGAGGATGCCGCGCTGGCAGCGTCGGTCCTCATCGGCCACGACTCCCGGGATGCCGGCAGCATTGAGGCGGCGGCGGAGTTTGTCGAAGGGCTGCTGTATCTCGCGCCGCCATCGCGGCCGCCACGGCTGGCCGCCGTGCGCTCGCCGGTGTGGCATCTGGCCGAGGAAGCGCAGCGCGCGCAGTTTGAGCAGGATGTCCGCGCGCTGCGGCAGGCCGGCGCGCAGGTGGCGGAGATCGAGCTAGGGCCAGCCTTCGAACAGGCGCATGCCATGCAGCGCCGCATCATGTACGCCGAGGGTGCGCGCGTCCTCGGGCCGCTGCAGGATAAGCAGCGCGCGCAATTGAGCGCGGCTCTGAACCGCCTGATTGACGAAGGCCGGCAGATCGGCGAGACGGAATATAAGGAGGCGATGACCTGCCGCACCGGCTTGCAGCAGGAATTGCAGCGCTTCCTGGCGCCGTACGATGCGCTTATCACGCCGCCGGCGCGCGGCGAGGCGCCGGCGACTCTCGAACACACCGGCGACCCCGCGTTCTGCACGATCTGGACCCTGTGCGGCGTGCCGGCGCTCACGATCCCGACAGGATTCGGACCGCACCACCTGCCGCTCGGGCTGCAGGTGGTGGGCCGGATGCTCGACGACGCGCGTATGCTCGAGGTCGCACGATGGTGCACACAGGCCATCGGCTTCGATATCGGCCTGCCGGATTAGGGCAGCACCATGCCGCTGTCTTTATTATAGAGGGGCGGCGGCGCGGTGTTATTCTGGTTCATGCTGACGTCGTGGCTGAAGTTGATGACGGAAGGCGTGACTCGTGACTCGTGACTCGTGACT
>CAKKQL010000176.1 GCA_919902095.1 Acidiferrobacterales bacterium | reverse complement strand
CCAACGCCATCAAGGGCCAGGTCGGCGCGCGCATCACGCTGCACGCCTGCGACGAACACCTCGCCCCCGAGGGGCCGTGGGTGTTCGAGCCCTGGGACGAGGTCCGGCTGCCCGAATCGCTTCAGGGCGGGGGCGGAACGCGCTTCGCGCCGGTATTCGACTGGGTGGCGCGTCTGGACCGACAACCGGACCTGTTGGTGTATTTCACCGACGCCAAGGGGGAATTTCCCGAGCGCGAGCCGCCCTACCCGGTGTTATGGGTGATCAAAGGCAAGGCCAAGGTACCCTGGGGCCAGCGAATTCAGCTAAATTAGGGGGCAGAAACTGGCGATCGCGGAGGATTTGCGCATGCCGAAGATGAAGTACAACCCGTTCAGCAGCGAATGGGAAATGACGGGCAACGACTGGAAGCTCCGCCGCAACCCGCTGAAGGGTGTGTGGCGGTATGCACCGTACAATGCCGTGCCGCGCTTCAACCCGCACACGAACAACATGGAGATGGCGCCGAAGGATTGGGTGCTGCAGTACAACTCGCACACCGAGGAATGGATCTTCGCCCCGCCCAAGGCGGTGGCCAAGATGAACCCGCACACCGGCAAATGGGAACTGGTCGGGCACGACTGGAAGCTCAAGTACAATCCCTCCAACTGCACCTGGGTCTACGCCCCGTAAAAAACAATTTCACAGGATTAACAGGATTCTTCAGGATTTACAGGATTAATCTTTTCTTGGCGCTGTAACTCCGGCGCTGTTCTGTTGGCTCTGCCTGCGCTCCTTCCATCAAGAATCTATTGGCGAGTGTCGTTTGCCATTCTGAATCTGAAGGGTTTGGTCGAGAAATTTGTCTTAATCCTGTTAATCTTGTTAAATCCTGTTAATCCTGTGAATTCCTGGTTTAGTTTTCCATTTTTTCATCAATGCCGCTTTCCAACGAAGACCTGCTGCGCCTGAACGTGCTGCTGGCGCACGACCTGCAGGCGGTGCGCATCGACGAGCAGACGCTGACGCTCCACGGGCTCACCCAGGGCAGCGAAGCACGCGTAGCGCTCAATCCCAACTGCCGCGCGGACCAGTACCTCAAGCGCGTGCGCGAGCTGCTTTCCAGCCACGTGCTCGGCTCGCCCGGCGGCTATCCGGTGTTTCTGCAGCGCTGGACGCGCATGGGACAGGCCAAGGATGCGCAACTCGAAAAATTGCTGCTGCTCGGCGAGAGCGAGGCCGTGGTGGCGGTCGCCGGCGCGCCGGGCCTGACGGATGAAATCGCCCGCCGCGCCTGGTGGGTGACCCCCACGGCCGATATCGCCCGCCGCATGCTCGAACGCGAAAATGTGGTGCGGGGAAAAATGGGCAAGGTGCTGGCCGGCTACCTGGTCGAGCACCTGCCGTTCGAGACCGAACCGCTGACCGTCATCACCACTGTGCGCCTGGTGCTGCAACCGGGCCTGATCGACGCGGCCACGCGCCAGCACATCTGGACTGGCGGCTCGCACCGCAACGCCTACCATCTCGGCTTTCTCGCGGCCGTACCCGATACGCTGCCGGTGGAATTGCCGGCGCACCCCGGGCAGGCGCAACACCGGCAGGCGCTCTCGGCGCTGGCCGCGACGAATGCGTTGGCGGGCCTGCTGGAAAAGCTCCTGGGTAGCGCCGGTCAGACGTTTCTGGCGGTGTCCGCGGACCTGCTGCGGCACCCGCTCGACAAGTATACCGTAGCGCAACTGCTCGACGTGATCGGAAATTATTTTGCGCCGACGCGGCCATCCGACGCGGCGCCTGATATCGGCAGCGCCATGGCGCGCGCCGAGGCGGCGGCCGAGACCGGTGACGGAGAGGTTGGATTACTGCTGGCTGCGGCGCCGTCGCTGCGGCTGGAAATCATCGCCATGCTGGTGCTGGCGCAGTGCGCCGAGGCGCTGGCCACGCCCATCCTCGCCCAGACCTCGGCGACCGGCACGCTGCTCAGGCGCAAGCTCGAGCCGGTGATCAATCCCCTGCTGGCGCAGATTGCGGTACTACAAGGAAAACAACGGAATGGACAGGATTAACAGGATTTCAAAACAAGAAAACGCTCTTTCCTGGTTTTATGTTTTAATCCTGTTAATCCTGTCTATTTATCCTTGTCTTTCTTCGGGTGGCCGATTGTTCTAATCGGCACCACCACCGACTTCTGCGGTTCGTCCGCGTAGTGCGGGCGCATACCCATTGGCTTGCCCGCTTCCTCCGCGAGTTCGCGTTCGCGCGCGGAAATCAGCCCCAGGCACTGGCGAATGTCCTCGATGGTGCGGTCGGACAGCGGATGTTTGAGACCCGGCTGCGTGGCAGTGTCCTTGATAACACCGGTCAGGGTCACCTTCATGGCCTTGAGGATGCGCAGCTCTTTGTCGGCGCCCGCCTCGGGGGGTTGCTCGCTCATAAAAACGCTCCAAACGCCGGCAGAAACGGCGAGAGGCAACAGCATACGGGGTCGGGCGACCGGGGGCAATTTCCCGTAACAACCAGAAAAGCTTTACGTCTTAATCCTGTGAATCCTGTCAAATTCATCTTTTCAGGAGGCGCGGGCGTAGCGCTGTTTCTGCTGCATGACCTTCGCGACGTAATTGACCGTTTCGTCGTACGGCGGGATGCCGCGATGCGCGGACACGGCGTTCTCGCCGGCGTTGTACGCGGCGATCACGTGGCGGATGTCGCTGAACTGGGTGGAAAGGAATTTCAGGTAGCGCACGCCGGCCTGGATGTTGTGGTAGGGATCGTAGATATCGCGCGTATCAACACCGTAGCGCTGCGCGGTTTGCGGGATTAACTGCATCAGCCCATGGGCATTCTTGTGCGACCTGGCGTAGGGATTGAATGCCGATTCGACGTGCATGATGGCCTTGACCAGCGCGAAGTCCACTTTGTGTTCGCGCGCGGCGCGCCGGATGAGGTCGTCATAGGCCGAAGTGTCGGTGCGGAAGAACTGCGGGTTGCGGCTGGCCGCGAGCACGCCCATGCCGTTGAAGTTCTCGCCGACGCGGATGAGCTTGTAGTGCTTGTAGTTGAGCTTGTAGTTCGACACCATGCGCGAGCCGTCGGGCAGCTCGTAGACATAGAGCAGCATGCCGGCCTCGACCAGCACGGGCAACAGCGTCAGCACCGCCAGCGCCAGCCACCGGCACTGTCGGAATGTGTTCAGCGCCGTTCGATTCCGACCGGGCTGCATGGATGGTCCTGCGATTGGGTTCCGCACCCAGAGTAATAAGCACATACCGTGCCAATGACCAGAAGACCTACGGGGCGCCTAAGTCCTTATCGGCACTAAAAGTTTATTTTTTAGGGTCATGCGGCGGGGCGTGAAGCGCCGGAAATCCGTCAATGGCCTGCGCGGCGCCAGCCTGCCGACGGAGCCGGTATCAGCGTTTCTTCGCCAGCAGCTCGTCCCGCAGGACGACGATCCTGGCGGGTGCCTCGATGCCGAGGCGTATGCGATCTTCGTCCATGTGCCACACATAAATCTGGATCGGGCCGCCGCGGAAGAGCTCGCCAATAGGCGTCGCCGGGTCGAGACCGGGATCGGGCATGAGCCGGATCGATTGCCCGCTGCGGCGCGTGAGAATGAGCATGGTCACAATTCCTTGCGTTTGAGTGTTTTGTCCAGCATGGCCAGCATGCGCTCGCGCGTCGCGTCGAGCGTGCTGAACAGCTCGGGGAGGCTGAGTTCCAGGGCTTCCGCCAGTCGTTCGAGGTTATCCAGACTGATGTTGCACCGGCCGCGTTCGACGAGGCTGACATAAGTGCGATGCAAGCCGCTCGCTTCCGCCAGATCCTCTTGCGTCCAGCCGCGCACCAGGCGCAGCACTCGAAGCTTGCGCGCGAGCGCCTTCCTTGCCCTCCTTCCCATGGGCCCATTGCAATCAGACGCGGGGGAGCCGTCCACAGCAGATGCTGTGCATTTTTCAGCAGTTGCAACGCGGGATGATGCATATACGTCGCATATTGCCGGCGACGCCGCGCCGCGCGTAGGCGCTTTTCGGGGCTGGGGGATAGGCGGCAAATCCCGCCGGGGCATCGGGCCCTCCTGACTCAGGCTGGAGAAACCCTGAATAGCACGGTATCGTGCTATTGTAAAGCGCGGGACTATTTTCGTCCGCGGGTCTTCTTGTAGACGCCGCGCTGCTCACGGCTTTCGAGAAAGCTCTCGACGTCGTCGGCGGTGGTGAGCCACTGGTGGCCGATCTTCTGCGCCGCGAGCCGCCCCTTCTCCGCCAGCCGGCGCAGATAGTCGTTGGAATAGCCGTAGCGCTTGCCGGCCTGGGAAAGCGTCAGGAGCTGGTCTTTCTTGGCGGCCATGGCGGCTATTCCAGCAGATCGGTGTCGTTGTGCGAATAGGCCGGGGCGCAGCAGCAGAGGATGCGCAGTTCAGCGCCACCGGTATTGGCGATATTGTGCGGGGTGCCGGGCGGGATACAGACGGTATCGCCCGCCTGAACCGTGAACACCTCCTGTCCCAGCGTCATCCGTCCCTCCCCTGCGGTGATGTGGTAAATTTCCTCGCTTTGGAAATGCCGGTGCAACTGCGTCGTCGTTCCCGCTGGTACCACTGCTTCCGCCAGGCTCTGGTTGCGGTTGCCATGCACGGATGGATGCATCAGCTCGCGGATGAGCGAGCCGTCTTTGGATGTAAACGTCTCGATCTTTGAATGAAGGGATTTCACTTACGCCTTCTTTACAAATTCTGATTTCAACTGCATTGCGCCAATGCCATCAATTTTGCAGTCAATATTATGATCGCCTTCGACGAGACGGATATTTTTTACCTTGGTTCCGACCTTGACCACCGATGACGAGCCTTTTATTTTCAGGTCCTTGATCACGGTGACAGCGTCACCGTCCTGGAGCAGATTTCCGTAGGCGTCGCGCACATCAAGTTTCTCATCTGCGCTTTCTACCGCGTCTTTCGACCATTCGTGAGCGCACTCTGGACACACATACAAATTTCTGTCTTCGTAAGTGTATTCCGAACCGCATTTTGGACATTTAGGCAAACTGCTCATGCTGCACCCTCTTTTTGATTGGCTAGTGCCGGTACATCCAAAACCAGGACAGGCTATTTCGGCGAGGTCCGCTACGACGATTTGAGTACAGCTCGGCTGGCAGGCGTGGATAGAAAGTCGGTCTATCCCAACCACACCCGCGCGTTGCGGAACATGCGCAGCCACGGGCCGTCTTCGCCCCATTCGTCCGGGTGCCAGGAGTTGGCGACGGTGCGGCAGACGCGCTCGGGGTGCGGCATCAGGATGGTGAAGCGCCCGTCCGGCGTGGTCAGGCCGGAGATGCCGTAGGGCGAGCCATTGGGGTTGTAGGGATAGGTCGTCGCCAACTCGCCGCGGTTGTCCACGAAGCAAAGCGCGATCTGCTTGTCGAGGATGAGACTTTGCATGTGCGTCGGGTCGCGGAACTCGGCGCGGCCCTCGCCATGGGCGACGGCAA
>CAKKQL010000175.1 GCA_919902095.1 Acidiferrobacterales bacterium | reverse complement strand
GTGTCGTACTGGACGATGGGCTTCAACCAGCACACGCGCGGCACCTGGGCCAACAACATGGTCTACAACTGCCACCTGCTGGTGGGCAAGATCTCCGAGCCCGGCAATGGCCCGTTCTCGATCACCGGCCAGCCGTCGGCGTGCGGCACCGCGCGCGAAGTGGGCACGTTCGCGCACCGCCTGCCGGCCGACATGGTGGTGATGAACCCGAAGCATCGCGAGATCGCCGAGCATATCTGGAAACTGCCGGCGGGAACGATTCCGGACAAGCCGGGCTTCCATGCCGTGCTGCAGGATCGCATGCTGAAGGATGGCAAGCTCAATTTCTACTGGACCTTGTGCACCAACAACATGCAGGCGGGTCCGAACATAAACCAGGAGCGTTATCCGGGCTTCCGCAATCCCGACAACTTCATCGTGGTCTCCGACGCCTATCCGACGGTTAGCGCGCTCGCCGCCGACCTGATCCTGCCCGCCGCGATGTGGATGGAGAAGGAAGGCGCCTACGGCAATGCCGAGCGGCGCAGCCAGTTCTGGCGCCAGCAGGTCAAGGCGCCGGGCGAGGCGAAGTCCGACCTGTGGCAGATCGTCGAGTTCTCCAAGCGCTTCAAGGTCGAGGAAGCATGGGGTGAAGAGCTGGTCGCCAAGATGCCCGGGGTCCGCGGCAAGACGCTGTTCGACGTGCTGTTTGCCAACGGCGAGGTCAACAAGTACCCGCTCAAGAACCTGCAGAAAGGATTCGAGAACGACGAGTCGAAGCACTTCGGCTTCTACGTGCAGAAAGGCCTGTTCGAGGAGTACGCGAAGTTCGGGCGCGGTCACGCGCACGATCTCGCGCAGTTCGACCTGTACCACAAGACGCGCGGCCTGCGCTGGCCGGTGGTCGACGGCAAGGAAACGCTGTGGCGCTTCCGCGAGGGCTACGACTCGTACGTGAAGAAGGGGGAAGGCGTGAAGTTCTACGGCAAGCCGGACGGCAAGGCGGTCATCTTCGCCCTGCCGTACCAGCCGCCAGCCGAATCGCCGGACAAGGACTACGACCTGTGGCTCGTCACCGGCCGCGTGCTGGAGCACTGGCACTCCGGTTCGATGACGCGGCGCGTACCCGAGCTGTACCGGGCGGTGCCGGATGCCTGGGTGTTCATGAACCCGAAGGACGCCGAGGCGCGCGGCCTGAAGCGGGGCGACGCGGTGAAGGTGGTGTCGCGGCGCGGCGAGATCCAGACGCGGGTCGAGACCCGCGGCCGCAACAAGCCGCCGGTCGGCCTGGTGTTTGTGCCGTGGTTCGACGAGTCGCGGCTCATCAACAAGGTCACGCTTGACGCCACCTGCCCGATCTCGAAACAGACCGACTTCAAGAAATGCGCGGCGAAAGTAGTAAAAGCGTGAGGCGTGAGGAGCAACTGCTCCCCGCTCCTCATCTCCAACACCTGCGATGGAAGGCGAAGGCAAAATCGAGGCGGCGGCGCGCCGCCAGTTCCTGTTCGACACGGCGAAGGTCGCGTGCGGGGTGGGCATGCTGGGGCTCGGCCTCGGGCTCTACACCCAGCACGCCAGAGCGCTGCCGCCGACCGCGATCCGCCCGCCGGGCGCGCGTGCCGAACCGCAATTCCTCGGTGCGTGTATCCGCTGCGGGATGTGCGTGCGGGACTGCCCGTACCACATCCTCGATCTCGCCAAACTGGAGCAGGACACCGCGACCGGCACGCCGTATTTCGTCGCGCGCAGCGGCCCGTGCGAGATGTGCGAGGACATCCCGTGCGTGAAAGCCTGCCCGACCGGCGCGCTCGACCCCAAGCTCACCGACATCAACCGGGCGCGCATGGGCCTCGCGGTGCTGGTGGATCACGAAACCTGCCTCAACTTCCTCGGCCTGCGCTGCGACGTGTGTTACCGCGTGTGCCCGCTCATCGACAAGGCGATCACGCTCGAGCAGCAGCGCAACCCCCGCACCGGCAAGCACGCGATGTTCATCCCGACCGTGCACTCCGATCAGTGCACCGGTTGCGGCAAGTGCGAGAAGGCGTGCGTGCTGGAAACCGCGGCGATCCGGGTGCTGCCGCGCCACCTGGCGAAAGGCGAGCTTGGCGGGCACTACCGCCTCGGCCGGGAAGAGCAGAGGAAGGCGGGCAAACCGCTCGTCGAGGGCGTAATTGACCTGCCCGACCGCATGCCGGAGACCACGAAATGAAACAGGGCATCGGCGCCGAGGCGATCCGCGTCAAGGGCTGGCTCGCGGCGCACCAGTGGCTGCTCGCGCGCCGCGCCGCGCAGTTCGCGGTGCTCGCGCTGTTTCTCGCCGGTCCGTGGCTCGGCTACTGGATCGTCAAAGGCAACCTCAACTACAGCCTGAC
Organism: Acidiferrobacterales bacterium; assembly: GCA_919902095.1. Next base: position 3,266 of record CAKKQL010000175.1, on the reverse strand, counting down.
CCTGGGCGTGCTGCCGCTCGCGGACCCGTACCTGCTGCTGCAGTCGTTCATCGCCGGACATCGCCCCGAGCGCAACGCGCTGATCGGCGCGGCAATCATTCTGATCGCGTATTTTCTGGTCGGCGGGCGCGCCTACTGCGCATGGGTGTGCCCGGTCAACATCGTGACCGACGCGGCGCATTGGCTGCGCGCACGGCTCGGGGTGCGCGGTGGGGCGCGGCTGTCGCGCGCGACGCGTTACTGGATACTGGCGATGACGCTGGCGCTCGCATCGATCACCGGCACCATTGCCTGGGAACTGGTGAACCCGGTCTCGCTGCTGCACCGGGGCATCATCTTCGGCATCGGCGCCGCCTGGTTCGTTATCGCCGCGGTGTTCCTGCTCGACCTGTTCGTCGCCGAGCGCGCCTGGTGCGGGCACCTGTGCCCGGTCGGCGCGTTCTACAGCGTGATCGGAAAATTCAGCCCGCTGCGGGTTGCCGCGGTGCGGCGCGAACAATGCAACGATTGCGCCGACTGCTATGCCGTGTGTCCCGAGCCGCTGGTGATCAAGCCGGCGCTCAAGGGCGCGGACGAGGGCATCGGCCCGGTCATCCTGTCGCCGAACTGTACCAACTGCGGCCGCTGCATCGATGTCTGCTCCAAGGACGTCTTTGCCTTTGGCGGCCGTTTCAATAATCGCAGCGAACCGCAGGCCGGTGAACGGCCCGCGGCGCGTGCCACCGCAATGTCCGTTCAACTGCCCTGACGTAAAGGAGTCCTCTATGAACAAGTCCATTACGATGCTTCTCGCCACACTCGCGCTGGCGCTGGCGCAGCCCGCGTCGGCACAGCAGGACACGCCCAAGGTGCAAACGTTGCGCGGCGCTGGCACCGCTGACATGGACCAGGCGCCCGAGGACAAGCCCTATGTCGGCAAACCCCCCGGCAGCCAGAAACCGATCGCGCGCACTTTCAGCGGACAGCCGCCGCTGATCCCGCACACTGTCGAGAATTTCGACGCGATCACGCTGGAGGGAAACCTGTGCCTCTCCTGTCACGGACCGGCAAACTACAAGTATACAAACGCGCCGAAAGTGGGCGACAGCCACTTCAAGGACCGTGACGGCAAGAGGCTTACGGGAGTGTCCCCGGCACGCCATCAATGCACGACGTGCCACGTGCCGCAGGCTAACGCGAAACCGCTGGTGGAGAATACTTTCAAGGGCAACGCCGCAACCGTCCCGAAGAAGAAGTAGCGGCGCTCGGCGCGTGATCAGGCCAAACGGGTGTCACCAAGGACAGACATGGGGGTGGCAACCATGACCACGATTTCTGCATTCCTTACCGCCGACCACCGCCACGGCGACGAGCTGTTTGCCGCCGCCGCGCAGGCCGCTGCGGGCGGTGACTGGACCGGATGCCGCGAGCGGTTTGATGCCTTCCGCGCGGCACTCCAGCATCATATGGCGATCGAGGAGCAGGTGCTGTTCCCGGCGTTCGAACAGGCAACCGGGTTGAGCGCCGGCCCGACGCAGGTGATGCGGCACGAGCACCAGCAAATGCTGGCGCTGCTCGACCACGTTTCGGCGGCGATCACGGAACGTGACGCGGCGCGCTTTCACAGCTCGGCGGCATCCTTCACCGCGCTGATGACGCTGCACAGCGCCAAGGAAGAAAGCGTACTCTACCCGATGTGCGACGGGTTACTGCCCGAGCTCAATGGCGCTAAGCTACAGGAGATGGTGCTGCAACCATGAATGCCGCCGCAGAGCCGACGCCCGCGACGCTGCGCCAGATCACTCGCGACAGACTCGCGGCGCCGGCGAAACGGTCGCCGGTGCGACGCGCAAACGGCACGTAAGCTGCACCAGCATCGCCAGCAGCAGCGCCGCGGCAGTGTCGTGCGCGACTGTCAGCGCGAGCAACTGCAGCGACACGCCGAACAGCACGATCAGGATGATGTACTCGATCGCCCACATGCGCTCATGCACCACTTCCGGAAACTCGTACTGGCGCACGTTAAAACGCTTGGCGACTTGTTGCGTCAGCTCCTGCAACGCGCCATAAGGACAGAGCCAGCCGCAGTACACGCCGCGCCCCCAGAGCAGGATGGTGACGGCGACGAACGACCACAGGATGAACATCATGGGGTCGATGAGGAAGCTCTCCCACCGGAAGCCATGCATCATCGTATGCACGAACGTGAGCACATTGATGACGGAGAGCTGCGCGAGCGCGTACCAGCCGATGAAAAACAGCGTGAACAGCAGAAAGCCATCGCGCACGTAGAGCGGCAGCCGCAGATGAGTTACCAGCCAATCCTGGAACAAGAGGATGGCCGTGAGCAGCATCAGTGCCGTGCACAGCACGGCAATCTGGAACAGCCTGTTCCGCGCCAGACGCCAACCCAGATCGGCTCCTCCGGCTCGACGGATCGAGTCGTCGTGGCTTGTTTCGGCGCCGACCCAGGTTTCGCCGCCGACAATTCGGCGACGGCGAGTTGCACGGGCTGAAGAAGCGTCACGGATGCCGTCACCGGCATATTTTCCGCGCCCGCGGCCAGCCGCAGGCCGCGCGACTCGGCCACGGCGCGCGCGGCGCGCCGACCGTGATGCGGTCGTGCGCCGACTTGCCGACGTACTGGTCGGTGAATGCGCGCAGCTCTTTGCGCCCGCCGGTGTCGAGGCCGACGAGGGTGTTGATTGGCTTGCCGGAGTAGGCCGGAATGCGGATGACGTCGTAGGTCTGAAATACATAACCGAGCAGCTTGCCGCGGCCCCACACTGCGGCCGCCGGCGGCTCGCCTCGAGCGCCCCGAAGCGGTCGGCTGCGGGGAAGAACTCGCGCGCCACCGGATAGTGCTCGGCAATATTCTGGGCGTCGAACACGGGCGCGTGCGCCGACGCGACCAGCACAAGACAGAACAGCAGCAGGCGCAGCAAGGCTACCGGTTTGACGGCCACGTGGGCTTCTGATCTCCGGAACAGCGGGTTGGTACCGTTCGGCAGGTTTAATGACAGCCTCGATTCCGGGCTTTGATGCCAGTCAAATGTCCACCTGGTACGTTGCTATAATCTTGCCCGAGTCCGAAAACCGTCGTCAGGGGGATCGCGTGGAATTCGTCATCTTTACCGTAGTCGGCATTGCGCTCTATTTTGCCGCCGACTGGGCGCTCGACCGTATCGAACAGGCGCGTGGCGCGCGCTTCGAGAACCGTTCGATCATTTTCTTCGCCATCATCCTGGTGCTCGCGCTCGCGAGCTTCCAGATCATCGGTTACCTAA
>CAKKQL010000174.1 GCA_919902095.1 Acidiferrobacterales bacterium | reverse complement strand
GCATCGGCAGCGCCGCAACGTGATCGAGATGCGAATGGGTGAGAAACAGATGGTCGACGCGCGCCAGCGCCTCGATGTCGAGGTCGCCGACGCCAGTGCCGGCGTCGATCAGGATGTCGTCGTCCACCAGCAGCGCGGTCGTGCGCCGGCCGGCGCCGATGCCGCCGCTACAGCCCAGAATCCGGATACGCATCTATTTGCCCGTTCGTTTCCGCCCGCTTGGCCTTCAAAGACAGTCCGAGCTGTGCCATCATGCCGATGGCGCCATTATGACCAATCCCACCCTAAATTTCCTTGCCCTCGCGCTCTATGTCGCCGTCGGCGCCCTGCTGGCGCAGCGGCTGGCGCGCGGCCAGGACGGCGCCACGCGCGGCGCGAGGCTCGGCGTGCTGGCGCTCGGGGTCGGCGCGGTGGTGCTGCACGCCGCCCTGCTTTATCCGGCGCTGCGCCTCGGGGGCGGGCTGAATCTGGCGCTCACGACGGCGTTCTCGCTCGCCGCCTGGGTGGTGGCGGTGCTTTACCTGTTCGCATCGAGCCTGCGGCGCATCGATTATCTCGGCATCCTGGTCATGCCGCTCGCCGGCGCGACGCTGCTGGCCGAGTGGCTGTGGCCCGGGCAGGCGCCGATCGCGCTGTCGTCGCCGCTGCAGGCGGCGCACATTCTCGTCTCGATTCTGGCCTACGGGTTGCTGTGCCTGGCCGCGGTGCAGAGCCTGCTGCTGCTCTATCAGGAACGCCACCTGCATGCGCGCCAACCGGGCGGACTGGTGCGCGCGCTGCCGCCGATGCAAACCACCGAACACCTGATGTTCCAGATGATCGGCGCCGGCTTCGTGCTGCTGACCCTGACGGTCGTGAGTGGCGTGTTTTTCTCGGAAGAGCTGTTCGGGCGGCCGTTCAAATTCACCCATCACATCGTGCTGGCCGTGCTGGCGTGGGCGGTGTACGGCATCCTGCTCGCGGGCCGCTGGCGCCTCGGCTGGCGCGGCAAGCCGGCGGTGCGACTGACGCTCGCGGGCTTCGCGCTGCTGGTGCTGGCCTACTTCGGCACCAAGTTCGTGCTGGAGGTCGTCCTGGGCCGGTAGGCCGCGGACGTTTTTCCGTCCGCAAAACTGGCTTACAATGCACCGTCCACCGAGCCTGTTTCCAATAAGAACCTCCTCTGCCGCATGCGAAACCTGGCAGTAACTAACGCTTGGCTGCGCCGGTTTCTTCCGTTCCTCGCCTGGATTCATGAGCTGCGCGATGGCAAGATTCTGCGCGCCGATCTGCTCGCCGGCATCACCGTGGCACTGGTGCTGGTGCCGCAGTCCATGGCCTACGCCCAACTCGCCGGGCTGCCGGCGTACTACGGCCTGTATGCCGCGTTCCTGCCGCCGATGGTGGCGGCGCTGTTCGGCTCCTCGCGCCAGCTCGCCACCGGCCCGGTGGCGGTGGTGTCGCTGCTCACCGCCGCGGCGCTCGAGCCGATTGCGGCCGCCGGCACCACCGGTTACGTCGCCTACGCCATCACCCTGTCGCTGATCGTCGGCGTGTTCCAGCTCGGCCTCGGGCTGCTGCGCCTGGGCGTGGTGGTGAACTTCCTGTCGCACCCGGTGATCGTCGGTTTCACCAACGCCGCCGCGATCATCATCGCCACCTCGCAGCTCGACAAGATTTTCGGCGTGCGTGCCGAGAAGGCGGTACACCACTACGAAACCGTGTGGAATACCGTGGTCGCGGCCACGCAGTATATCCATTGGCCGACGTTCTTCATCGGCCTCGGCGCATTCGCCATCATGATCGTGCTGCGACGCCTCAACCCACGCTTGCCGAACGTGCTCATCGCCGTGGCGGCCACCACCGCGCTCTCATGGTTCATCCACTTCGAGCGCCTCGAGACGGTTGCGCTCGACCAGATCGAGAGCGACGCCGTCCAGGAAGTGGTGCGCGACGAGATCGGACTCAAGCACGAAATTCCGGCACTCAACAAGGCTACAGCCGCGGCCGAAAAAAAATACCGCGACACGCTCGCGCGCTTTGGCACCGACGACTCACGCACGCTGCTCGCGCAGCACGCACTCGACACCCTCAAGCTCAAGCGCGATCGTCGTATCAAGACCGTCAAGGCTGATATAGAGGAGATAAAGAAAAACCGTTTTGAACACGTCCCCGGGGCCGGTGGCGCACCCGGCCGCTACTACCTGCGCGGCCATGTGCCCGACGCCGCCGTCACCGATGGACGCCTCTGGCGCATCCGCGATCTGGATGGCGACAGGCTTGTGATGAACGGCGGCGGCAATGTCGTGGGTGCGGTCCCGCAGGGCCTGCCATCCCTCGAACCGCCGAAATTCGACCTCGGCGTGATGCTGCAACTGCTGTCCGCCGCGATTACAATCTCGCTCATCGGCTTCATGGAGGCCATCTCCATCGCCAAGGCCATGGCCACGAAAACACGTCAGCGGCTGGACGCCAACCAGGAACTCATCGGCCAGGGCATCGGCAATATCGTCGGCAGCCTGACCCAAAGCTATCCGACGTCGGGATCGTTCTCGCGCTCGGCGGTGAACATCAGCGCCGGCGCCATTACCGGCTTTTCGTCCGTGGTCACCAGCGTCATCGTCATCGTCACGCTGCTGTGGCTGACGCCGCTGCTCTATCACCTGCCGCAGGCGACGCTGGCCGCGGTCATCATGATGGCGGTCGTGGGCCTCATCAACGTCAAGGCCATCAAGCATGCCTGGCTGGCCAACAAACAGGACGGCATCGTCGCGGTGGTGAGCTTTGCGCTCACGCTCGCATTCGCGCCGCACCTCGACAAGGGCATCCTCGTCGGCGCCGGGCTGGCGCTCATGCTCTATCTCTACCGCACCATGCAGCCGCGCGTGGCGGTACTGGCGCGCCACGCCGATGGCACGCTGCGTGACGCCGAAGTATTCGGCCTCAGAACCTGCGACGAGATCGCCATGGTCCGCTTCGACGGCTCGCTCTACTTCGCCAATACGTCCTACTTCGAGGACCGCATTCAGGAAGAGGTGGCAGCGCGCTCCCGCCTCAAGATCATCATCGTCGTCGGCGACGGCATCAACCAGATCGATGCCACCGGCGAGGAGATGCTGGCGCACCTGGTTGAACGCCTGCGCCAGGCCGGATACGAGATTCTGCTCACCGGCCTCAAAAAACAGGTAATGGATGTGTTCGTACGCACCGGGCTGTATGGCCAGCTCGGCGCCGAGGCATTCTTCCGCACCGAGGAGCAGGCGCTGGACTATGCCTGGAAGAAGCTCGGCAACCACCACGACGTGGACTGCCCGCTCAACGTCGTCTGCCCCGTAACGTCGGGCAAATAACGGCGCGTCCGGCCCCGACCGGGAGTCAATGGTAGAATTCCCGCTCATCCACCGTCGCGAGAGCCAGCTTGGCTGATATTTCCCTGGGTGTCCTGATCGGCGCCCTCGTCTTTCTGATTGTGCTGTCGGCGTTCTTCTCGGCCGCCGAAATCGGCCTGATGACGCTGAACCGCTATCGCCTGCGGCATCTCGAAGCGACCGGCCACCGTGGCGCGCGCCTCGCCGCGCGCCTGCTCGAGCGTCCCGACCGGCTGCTCGGCCTGATCCTGCTCGGCAACAATTTCGCCAACATCACCGCCTCGTCGGTGGCAACGCTGCTCGCGCTCGAACTCTATGGTGAAAAGGCCATCGCCATCGCCGCCGGTCTGCTGACCTTCGTGATTCTGGTGTTCGCCGAGGTCGCGCCCAAAACGCTGGCGGCGCTCAACCCCGAGCGTGTCGCCTTCCCCGCGGCCTATGTACTGGCGCCGCTGCTGCGCGTGCTCTATCCGCTGGTGTGGCTCACCAACATATTGGCCAATCTTTTTCTGCGTACTTTCGGCGTATCCGTGCACCGGCAACGCAGCCACGAAGTCACCGCCGAGGAGCTGCGCGCGCTGGTGCGCGAGGCCAACGTGCTCATCCCGGCGTCGCACCAGGACATGCTGCTCGCGATCCTGGACCTGGAAAAAGTCACGGTGGATGAGGTGATGGTGCCGCGCAATCGCATTGAAGGCGTGGACCTGGATGCCGACTGGGACGACATCGTGCGCCAGCTTACCGGCGGCCGCTACACGCGCCTGCCGGCCTACCGCGGCAGCCTCGACAACGTCGTCGGCATCGTCCACGTGCGCCGCGTGCTCAACCTCATGCACGAGAACCGCCTCAACCGCACGAGCCTCGACCAGCTCGTCGTCGAGCCCTACTTCATCCCGTCGGCGACGCCGCTTAACACCCAGCTGCTCAATTTCAAACAGGTCAAGCGCCGCCTCGGGCTGGTAGTGGACGAATACGGCGACATCCAGGGGCTGGTCACGCTCGACATGATCCTCGAGG
>CAKKQL010000173.1 GCA_919902095.1 Acidiferrobacterales bacterium | reverse complement strand
CGGTCGTCCAGCGGGTCCACGTTGATGCGCTTGATGTCGCCGTCCACGCGGATGAGCGGCGGCAGGCCCGCGGACAGGTGCAGGTCCGAGGCGTTCTGCTTGAAGGCGAACGCGAGCAGCTCGGCGATGTCCATGTGTCTCCGGGGAGCGGGTTATATATGGGTGCGACGGATACCTTGTTTCATTTTTAGTCTATCCGCCGTTCGGCTGCAACCGGCGCCGACGGCCGTGTTTCCGTGCCTGCGGGCGCCTGCTAAGATTCGGCGCATGTCCGTCACCCGCCCCCCACCACTGGTCGGATTCATCGGCGCCGGCAACATGGCCCGCGCCCTGGCCGGCGGACTCATCAACAGCGGCTGGGACCGTTCGCGCCTGATCCTCTCCGACCCCGACGCCGGCCAGCGCGACGGCATCCATACGCTGCTCGGGCTCGAGGTGCACGCCGACAACGCCGCGGTCGCGGCCCGCGCCGACATCCTGGTGTTCGCGGTCAAGCCGCAGGCGCTGGCGGTCGCCGCCCAGGCGCTCGCCGCCGTCGCGCAGCAGCGGCGTCCGCTGGTGGTATCGGTGGCTGCCGGCGTGCGCATCGCGGACCTGGAACGCTGGCTCGGCGGCAATCTGCCGGTGGTGCGCGTGATGCCGAATACCGCGGTGCTGGTCGGCGCCGGCGCCTGCGGGATGTACGCCAACGCGCACGTCAGCGAGACCATGCGCAGCCAGGCCGAGTCCATCCTGCGCGCGGTCGGCGTCGCCGTGTGGGTCGAACGCGAGGAATTGCTCGACGCCGTGACCGCGCTGTCCGGCAGCGGGCCGGCGTACTTTTTTCTGATCATGGAAGCGCTCGAGCAGGCAGCCATCGCGCAGGGCCTGTCGCGCGAGGCCGCGCGGTTGCTGACGCTGCAAACCGCCTACGGCGCGGCCAAGATGGCGCTCGAAGGTTCCGAGGAGCCAGCGATATTGCGCCGGCATGTGACCTCGCCCGGCGGCACCACCGAACAGGCCATCCGGGTGCTGGAGGAGGGCGGTTTGCGCAAACTCTTTAAGGATGCGCTCACGGCCGCGGCGCGCCGCGCGCGCGAACTCGCGGAACTCTTCGGCAAGGGTGCATGACGCCCTATTTCCTCCAGGCCGGCATTTTTCTGGTCGAGGTCGCGTTCGGCTTCTATCTGCTGGCGGTCCTGCTGCGGCTGTTGTTCCAGATCGCGCGCGCGGACTTCTACAACCCGATCGCGCAGTTTCTGGTGGTCATCACCAATCCGCTGTTGCTGCCGCTGCGGCGTGTCATCCCCGGGTTCGCCGGCATCGACTGGGCGTCGGTGGCCCTGCTCGCGGCGCTCAAGCTCGCCGAGCTTTATCTTATCGGCTGGATGAAGGATTTCACGCCGGCGTTCGCCGGCATGGCGCTGGTCGGTCTGGCGCAGCTGCTGCGGCTTGCGGTGTACGTTTACCTGGTCGCGATTCTGGTGCGCGTGGTGCTGAGCTGGGTCAATCCCTACGGCGCACACGCCAACCCGGCGATGGACCTGCTCTGGAGCCTCACCGAGCCGTGGCTGCGTCGGGCGCGGCGGCTGATTCCGGCGATCGCCGGTCTCGATCTCTCGCCCATCGCCGTGTTCGTGGTCCTCGAACTCGCGCTGATTCTGGTGATCCAGCCGCTGCACGATCTGGGTGCGGTCTGGATGCTGCGCTGATCCGTGTCCGAGTCCTCCATTTCCTGGCACCGGCGCGACGGGGCGGATATCGTGTTGCAAGTGCTGGTGCAGCCGCGCGCACGCCGCGAGGCGTTTGCGGGTGTCGTCGGTGACCGTCTTAAGGTAAGTCTCACGGCGCCGCCGGTGGAGGGCGCCGCCAACGCGGCGCTGTGCGCATTTCTGGCGAAGCAGTTCGGCGTGCCGAAACGCCGGGTGGTGCTGGAAAGCGGCGCGACCGGCCGGCGCAAGCGCGTACGGATCGTGTCAGCGACGCATCTGCCACGGGCGCTGGTGGCTACCGGCGGGACAGCGCGGCGCGATTGATTAGTGATGCCTCCAGGCGCTGTCGGTCTTGCGGCGTCCGTGACTCTGGCGGCGGTCGGCGCCGCCGGGTTTCCAGCGTATATCGTTGCGCCGCTCGGCCGTATCGCGTCGCACCTCGCGCCGTTGCTCCGGGCTGCGGTGGCCGGAGGTATCGACCCTGCGCGCCGCGGCGGGTGAACGCGGCTTGCTCGCGCCGGCCGGCTTCGCGGGTTTGGATTTTTTGCGGAAAAACATGAGCATGACGGCTCGGTATATCTATATATAAAAGTGTACCGAAATTTCCGCCAAATCTAAAATCCCAAGGGGGAGAAAGCCGCACATGAATCACCACGCCCGGGCACGCGCCGATGCCGCAAACGCCGCTGCTTAAATCCAAGCTTTTCTGGGTGGGTATCCTCTATTTCGCCCAGGGTTTCCCGTTCGGAGTTTTCTACGACGTGCTGCCGGTGCACTTCCGCCAGCAGGGCGTGGACCTGCGCGAGATCGGCCTGCTGTCCCTGCTCGGGCTGGCCTGGACCATCAAGTTCCTGTGGGCGCCGGCGGTGGATTACTACCGCCATCACCGCCGCTGGATGCTGGCGGTCGATCTCGCCATGGGGGGCTGCCTGCTGTATCTCTCCATGCAGGCGGGATTCGGGCCGCCGGTGTGGATCGCCATCGGCCTGTTTACGCTGCTCTCGGCCACCAACGACGTCGCCATCGACGGCTACACCATCGAGCTGCTCGAAAAGCACGAGCTCGGCTTGGCCAACGGCGTGCGCATCGGCATGGCGCGCGTCGGCATTCTCACGGCCGGGATTGTGCTGATCCTGAGCGACTACCTTGGCTGGCCCGGCGCCTACCTGCTCGCCGGCGGCATCATCGGCCTGATGGGTGTCGTGTGTCTGTATGCCCCGCGCGAACGCGAGGTCGTGGTGGCGAAACAGCGGCTGTTTCTGCTGCGGCTGCTGCTAGCGGCGCTGGCGCTGGTGCTGGCCGGTTACGTGATTCATTTCGGCATCCGTCACGGGATCGGGTTCGCCATCCAGATGGGCAACTCGATGGCCAACGGCATCGCGCTGATCGTGACCGTGCTGCTCATGGCGACCGCCGCCAGCCTGTGGCTGCGCCGCGGTTCGGTGAAAACGCCCGCGCCGGCGGTGTCGGCGCCGCTTTTCAGCGCGCTCGCGGAGATGCTCAGGCGCCCCTACATTCTCGCGGTCATCCTGTTCGTGCTCACGTTCAAGCTCGGCGACGCCGCCATGGGGTTCATGGTGAAGCCGTACTGGGTGGATTCGGGTTTCAGCGCGACCCAGATTGGACTGGTGTCGGTGAACCTCGGGTTGATTCTGTCGATCACCGGTGGCATCGCCGGCGGCTGGTTCACCGACCGCGTCGGCATCTTCAAGGCACTGTGGATATTGGGCCTGTTCCAGGCGCTGTCGAACCTGGGCTACGTCTGGGCGGCGTCGGTGGTCCCGCTCGCCGCGCCGGGGGCGGCGGTCGCGTTCGAGCACCAGATACTGATGTATTCCGCGAGCGCGCTGGAGTCGTTCACCGGCGGCCTCGGCACCGCGGCGTTTCTCGCGTTCCTGATGAGCAT
>CAKKQL010000172.1 GCA_919902095.1 Acidiferrobacterales bacterium | reverse complement strand
CAAGCCTCAAGTAGCAAGTAAAACCATTAGTACGGTTCCCTCCGCACTTGCTACTTGCCACTTTCCATTTGCTACTGATTTCAGATCGACTTGAGCGTGCCCTTGGGCAGCACCATCTGGATGGCCGGGCGCTGCACCTTGATCTGCACGCTTTCGGCGACCTCGATCGTGGCATAGTTCTCGCTCAGCTCGGTGACGCGCCCGAGCACGCCGCCAGTCGTCACAACCTCGTCGCCCTTGGCGAGCGCCGAGATCATGGCCTTGTGCTCCTTGGCGCGCTTGGCCTGCGGCCGGATGAGCAGGAAGTAGAATGCGACGAACATCACCACCAGCATCATGATGGAGACAAAACCCCCGCCCTGCTGCGCGGCGGGATCGGCGGCTTGGGCCCATGCATCGGAGATGAACAGATTCATGAATATTTCCTCTATATAAAAACAATTCACAGGATTAACAGGATTTTTCAGGATTTACAGGATTAAGACTTAAAGCCGATTTAATCCTGTAAATCCTGCGTAATCCTGTGAATCCTGTCTATTCCGGAGTTTCCGGGCGGCGCATACGATAAAACTTCTTGACGAAATCCTCCAGCCTTTTTTGCGCGATGGCGGCGCGCAGTTCCTTCATCAGCGCCTGGTAATAGTACAGGTTGTGTATCGTGGCGAGCGTCGCCCCGAGCATTTCGTTGGCCTGGTGCAGGTGGCGCAGGTAGGCACGGGAATAATGCCGGCAGGTGTAACACCCGCAGGTCGCGTCCACCGGCTGCGTATCCCGGGCATAACGGCTGTTGCGGATCTTGACGTGGCCGGTGCGGGTAAAGAGCCAGCCGTTGCGCGCGTTGCGCGTCGGCAGCACGCAGTCGAACATGTCCATGCCGCGCCGCACCGCCTCGACCAGGTCCTCGGGCGTGCCCACGCCCATCAGGTAGCGCGGCCGGTCGACCGGCATCCGCGCGGCGATGTGGTCCAGGACGCCGTGCATCTCGGCCTTGCTCTCGCCCACCGACAGCCCGCCGAGCGCGTAGCCATCGAAACCGATCTGTATGAGCCCGGTGAGCGATATGTCGCGCAGGTGTTCGTACATGCCGCCCTGGACGATGCCGAACAACGCGCCGTGCTCGCGGCGCTCCGTCGCGCTGACACACTCCGCGGCCTCGCTGGCAAGGCGCTCGTGCGCAAGCTTGCTGCGCTCGGCCCAGCGCAACGACAACTCCATCGAGGCGCGCGCCTCCGGCTCGGTCGCCGGGTACGGCGTGCACTCGTCGAATACCATGACGATATCGGCATCGAGCGCATGCTGCACCGCGATCGACGTCTCGGGGTCGAGGAAGATGCGCCGACCGTCGACCGGTGACTGGAAGGTCACGCCCTTCTCGCTGATTTTGCGCATCGCGCCCAGGCTCCACACCTGGAAGCCACCGGAATCGGTCAGGATCGGCCCGTCCCAGTGCATGAAGCCGTGCAGGCCGCCGTGCGCACGGATGACCTCGACGCCGGGACGCAGCATCAGGTGGAAGGTGTTGCCGAGCACGATCTCGGCGCCGGTCTCGCGCACCTGCTCCGGCGTCAGCCCCTTGACCGTGCCGTAGGTGCCGACCGGCATGAACGCCGGCGTTTCGACCGTGCCGTGGGGCAGCGTCAGCCGCGCGCGGCGCGCGGCGCCATCCTGGCCGAGCAGTTCGAACTTCATGCGATGGGCGTGACCGTGCATCAAATCTCGATCTGCGTGCCAACCTCGATCACACGGTTGGCCGGAAGATTAAAATACTCGACCGGGCTGCTGGCGTTGCGCGCCATGGCGGCGAACAAACGCTCGCGCCACAACGCCATGCCCTTCTCGCGGATGCTCGGAATGACGGTCTCGCGGCTCAGGAAGAACGAGGTCTGGAGCGTCTGGAATTCCAGCTCGTACTCGCGGCACTGTGCCAGCGCCTGCATGACATCGGGTCGATCCTTGAAGCCGAAGTAAACGGTGAGCTGGAAGCAGTTGTTTCCCAGGTCTTCGATGTTCAGACGCTCCCCGGCCGGCACCCACGGCACGTCCCGAATGACGACCGTCAAGAACACCACGCGTTCGTGCAGCACCTTGTTGTGCGCCAGATTGTGCAGCAGCGCATGCGGGACGCTACCCGGCGTCGAGGTCAGGAATACCGCCGTCCCGGGTACGCGCGCCGGCGGGTTACGCATCAGCGATGCCAGAAACGCCTCCAGCGGGACCGAGGATTGCCTGAGCCGCCCGAGTAGTATTTCGCGCCCGCGCCGCCAGGTGGTCATGACCGTGAAAATCGCCGCGCCCACGGTGAGCGGAAACCAGCCGCCGTCGGCGACCTTGAGCAGACTGGCCGAGAAAAATGACACATCGACCAGTATGAAAAAACCGGTGCTGATCACCGCCACCAGCAGGGGATAGCCCCAGCCATAGCGGATGACGAAGAAGGCCAGAATGGTATCGATCATCATCGTGCCAACCACGGAAACACCGTAGGCCGAGGCGAGCTTCGACGACGAGCCGAACCCGAGCACCGCAACGAGCACGGCCGCCAGCAACAGCCAGTTCAGGGCGGGAACGTAGATCTGGCCGATCTGCTGCGCCGAGGTGTGCTGAACGCCAAAGCGCGGCAGATAACCGAGCTGGATCGCCTGCTTAGTGACCGAGTACGCGCCCGAGATCGTTGCTTGCGAGGCAATCACGGTGGCGGCGGTGGCAAGCACGATCATCGGGTAGAGCGCCCAGCCCGGATACGCGAGGTAGAACGGGTTCTCGATGGCCTGCGGGTTGGCGATCAGCAGCGCGCCCTGGCCGAAATAGTTGAGCACCAGCGCCGGCAGCACCAGGCCGAACCAGGCGATGCGGATCGCCCGCCGGCCGAAATGCCCCATGTCGGCATACAGCGCCTCCGCGCCGGTGAACGCCAACAACACCGCGCCGAGCACCACGAACGACGCCAAGCCGTGCCCGGTGACGAACCCGAACGCATGCACCGGGCTGAGCGCCGCCAGCACCGCCGGGCCCTGCGCGATGTTGTAGGCGCCGACGGCGCCGAGCGCGAGAAACCAGAGCAGGCAGACCGGGCCGAAGAACGTGCCCACCACCGCCGAACCGTGACGCTGGAACACGAACAGTGTCACCAGCACCACGACGGCGATCGGAATGACATAGGGTTTGAACGCCGCGGTGCCGATTTCGAGCCCCTCGACCGCGGACAACACCGAAATGGCCGGCGTCAGCACGGCATCGCCGTAGAACAGCGCCGCGCCGATCACGCCCAGCGTGAGAATCACCGCGCGCGAGCGCGCCGTGTTTCCGACCGCGGACGAGGCCAGTGCCAGCAGCGCCATGATACCGCCCTCGCCCTTGTTATCCGCGCGCATGATGAGCAGCACGTACTTGAGCGAGACCACGATCATCAGCGACCAGAAGATCGTCGAGAGGCCGCCGAGGATGTTCGCGGCATTCAGGGGGATGCCGTGGCCGGGGGCGAAGGTTTCCTTGACCGCGTAGAGCGGGCTGGTGCCAATATCGCCGTAGACGACGCCAAGGGCGAGCAGGGTGAGCGCGGCGGTGGATGACCTCTGGGGCGACAGGTCGTTATTGCTTTTTTCCAAAGCGTGCTCTGGCGGCGGGGTGAGCGTGCGCGCACGATACCCCCATCCCGCATGAGCTGCAAGACAGCGCCGCCTCCGGCGCGGGCCGCCGGCGAACGTCAATCGCGGCCGGGAATGACGAACATGGCATCGCCGTAGCTGTAGAACCGGTAGCCGGCCGCAACCGCGTGGCGGTAGGCGGCGAGCACCCGCTCGGTGCCGCCGGAGGCGCGACCGGCGCTCGTCAAACGGCAGGACGAACGAGCGTAGCGAGTGGGGCTTCCTTGTCGCACCGCGCCCCTCGCCTCGATCCAATCGGCGAAGGCGCACACCAGCATCAGCAGCGTCGAGCCGGGCAGGTGGAAGTTGGTCAGCAGCGCGTCCACGACCCGAAAGCGGTAGCCGGGATATATAAAGATATCGGTCTCGCCCTCGAACGGCGCCACCTGCCCGTCCTCCCCGGCCGCCGACTCGAGCGCCCGCACCACGGTGGTCCCGACCGCCACCACGCGCCGGCCGGCCGCCCGGGCCGCGTTCACGCGGGCACACAGATCGGCATCGAGCTGCACGTACTCGGTATGCATCCGGTGCGCGGCGAGATTCTCGGTGCGCGGCAGCTGGAACGTGCCGGCGCCGACATGCAGCGTGAGGTGGCCGAACTCCACGCCCATCGCCTGGAGCCGGTCGAGCATGGCCGGGTCGAAGTGCAGGCCCGCCGTCGGCGCGGCCACGGCGCCGGGATGGCGGGCATAAACCGTCTGGTAGCGATCGCGGTCGGACGGTTCGTCGGCGCGGGTGATATAGGGCGGCAACGGCACATGACCGATACGCTCGAGCACTTCCAGCACGGGTTGCCCGGGTTCGAATGCCAGCTCGAAGAACTCATCGCGGCGCGCCACGACCCGCGCGCGGACGCCGCCGTCGA